>DAVZIW010000112.1:0-4983 GCA_052273085.1 Candidatus Alloenteromonas sp. | reverse complement strand
AAGACAAATCATTTTCTTCGCCTTCTTTTTCTTCAAAATAAGAAGATTCAAGAACTAATTCATCATTAATAAAAGCCTGAAGATTGAGTTCATCGTCAATTCTAATTTCTAGGTTACTATAGTTAAATATAGCTACATGCCGTTCTTCTTTTGTTTCTACTCCATCATTTGCAGTTACTAGATTTTTAACTGCAAAAGATTTAGGAGAATTTAATTCATGAAGTCTAAAAGAATAAGTTGATAAAAAGGAAAATAAATATTCCCCATGGTTAGTTTGAATTTTGAATTCGTTATTTAATTTATTGATTTTCATAAGTGTATGTTATCACATACTTAAATAGATTTGATAAAAGAACATAAAAGACATATTAAAAAGCGGGTTCTTGAAAATTGTCTCAAAATAATTATTTAATTTCATGCCGAAAATCAGGTACGACATGAAAAGGGAGACCACTTTTATATAATTTTTTTACAATTGGTAAAACTTCAGGTGCTTTTCCCGATGTAAAATTGGTTTTGTTACTCAATGTCTTTTTTGCATTTAAAAGGGTGATGCCGAAAATGGAGGCAAGTTCCTTTAACAAAGTGATCGAGCGCTCTTTTTCATCTATGAATATTTCATAAATTGTTTTGTCAGAATAAAGTGCATCTAATCTTCTATTGTCATAGGAAGTCCACCCATTTCCACAGTTTGGGCAAATTACTTCTATTGCGTCACCTACGCTTTTATCTATCATGTCGTGTCCGCAGTTTGGACAAATTATTTTCTCCATTCTTTATTTCCTCCTGGAATAAATTCTACAAATTCACCTAAATCGCCTAGATTCGGTATCCTTGGGTTCGCTTTGCTTCTAGAAGCAACAACGTGGTTTCCATTTGGCCAACACCAAAATACTTTATTTGGAGCCATTACTTTAACACCTAATTTATTAGCAAGGTTCTGCGCAAATCCATTTGGATCAGCTCCTGTATTACAAGAAAGAAGACCGATTGGCTTATTTTTTAAAGATTTATACCTTTTTATAAGTTTGGAAGTCTCCTCCAATCAATTTGAACTGCAATACCATTATGTTCAATTTGAACTGTTTGTGAAGTCCCATGTGAAACAATATCTATGTATCCATTTGGATCAACATCTCTTCTGCGTGCTATATTTTTGAAAAATGCTTTTGGGTTGCTTTCGAAAATAATTTCAGCGGATTCCGGATACATTCTTCTGCTAGAAAACAATATGTGCCTACCCTTCATTTATTTTGCCTCACAAAGTTTTCTTTCTCTATCTTTTTTATTTTCCTTCATAATGAAAGAATCGTATTGAAAGATAGGAATGCCCTTAAGCCTTGTTATGACAAATATTTCATTTGGAGCAGAGCCATAAACTACAATCCCAGTCGGTTCTAGCGTATTTACGATTTTATCTATTTGATCTGCTGAGTAAAACCGTGTGTGCCGACCGGAATTAATGTTCGTCTTGGGAAAGATTCCAAGCACTAAATGATTCTATTGTCGCCCAACTTAATATTACGAATTATCTTAATTCCACAGCTTCCATAATAATAAGTTATCGCAAAATATAAAAAGAATCTCGTATTCCGCATGATTAATAAAAGAAAAACAGGCATCTAGCCTGAATTTCTTGTCATTAATTTTTATAATCGCCAAATCATTTCGTTTGGTGACCCCAGCTGGAGTCGAACCAGCCATTGGACCTTGAGAGGGTCCCGTCTTAACCGATTGACCATGGGGCCAAGCGGTATAATTCTACTAGCCTACCCCTAAAATAAGCAAGAAGAATATCTTATAAAGACGATATTATTGCATCAATTCTAGAATCGACTTCATTCTTTCCTAGAATCTCAAGTATTTCGTGGAGGTTTGGAGATTGTCTAGAACCAGTTACGGCAAGGCGGAGAAGTTCGGCACAATCAGAAGTAGATCCCTTATAAGCATCTGGATTAGCTTTATAATCCTTATTAGAAGAAGCGAATCCTTTTTCTTCTCCAATAAGCTTCACGCCATTCCACCAAGTTGATTCATCAACGCCATATTCCATCTTTTTCTTAATAGATAGAAGGACATCTTTAACTAATTCGGAACTAAATCTAGAATCAAATTCAATAGAAGAAGCTAATTTCTCCCATTCGTCGTGATAGAAGAATTTGACAAGAGGATAGATATCAGAATATTTTGCATAGTCTTTTCTGGGGTTCTTTCTATCTTTTTCGATATTAAGAATCTTCTTGAAATATTTTGGATCTAATTCGATTTTGCTTAATAAGACTCCATCATGTCCTTTTGCATATTCATAAACTGCATTATAGAGTTCATCTAGAGGCATCTTGGCAATGATTTCCTTAGAGAAATAATTTAGTTTGCCTTCATCAAATAAAGCTCCATCAAGTGACATCTTCTTAAGGGAGAACTTGAAGTTTTCGATGTCGAAGTTCTTATTGGCAATGCACCACTCCTCAAAATTGGAGTTAGCAATAGACATCAAATAGACAAGCAATGCCTTTGGGCAATATCCATTATCAAGGAAATAGGAAACAGCAGCTTCTGGGTCTTTTCTTTTTGATAATTTTCTCTTATTGCCGTGATCTAATTTCATTATGGATGGGATATGGGCATATTTAGGTGCTTTCCATCCCAAGGCTCTAAACATATCAAGGTGGATTGGAGTAGATGGAATCCATTCTTCTCCCCTAGTAATGATAGTTGTACGCATAAAATGGTCATCGCAAACGTGGGCAAAATGATATGTAGGAAGTCCATCGGATTTTAGGATAACGACATCGGTATCATTATCTTGCAATTCAATTTCGCCTCTAATGGCATCGGTAAACTTTGTCTTTTTATCATGATCCCCATTGGATTTAAATCTAATAACCCAAGGAGTGCCGGCTTTAATCTTTTCGATTCTTTCATCAACACTGAGATTTCTATCTCTAGCATAGGCTCCATAATATCCAGGAAGTATTTTATGTTCTTCTTGGAATTTCCTAATGGCGTCTAAATCTTCTGGAGTACAGAAATCAGGATAAGCACGTCCTCTTATAACTAGTTCTTTAATAACAGCGCGGTAGATATCTTTTCTTTTTGATTGTTGATATGGACCATAATCCCCAACATCACCATTTGGGGTATATCCTTCACTAGAGATAATTCCGAATTCTTTTAATTGTTCGATTAATAAATCTCCAGATCCTTCAATTGTCCTTTTGGTGTCAGTGTCCTCGAGTCTAAAGTAATAAACTCCACCACTTTGCTTAGCAATTGTATAGGAGATTAAGGAAGTAAATAATGATCCAGTATGCAAGAACCCTGTTGGGGATGGAGCGAATCTAGTAACCTGGGCTCCTTCGCCTAGATTCCTAGGTGGATATCTTTTTTCTAAGTCATCGATTGTCAATGCGACATCGGGGAATAATAATTCAGCAAGTTCTTTATTGTCAGCCATAAAACCATACCTTTTTTTGATACAAGCGCAATTATAATAGTATAAAATGAAATCTTCCACTTGAAACGATATAAAAGAAGTGTATATAATATCCAAGCCTTGAGGAAAACTTAAGGAAATGCAGGCATAGTTCAGTGGTAGAACATTACCTTGCCAAGGTAAATATACGGGTTCGATTCCCGTTGCCTGCTCCAGAAACTATGCATTCCCTCTACTCGATGTAGAGGTTTTCTTTTATAGGGACGTATTAAAGCCAATTTGAATCGAACTCACGTACTAATAGCTTTCTAAATCAGCTATATTTATATATATGGAAATAAAAGAAATAAGACATCATTATGTATTTCTAGAAGATAAAGCCACTTCTTTTGGATTTAAAAAGGGTAATGATATTTATTTTTATTCCCATGATTCGATAAATAAAGACATGAAATTCCTTTTTGAATATAAAGGGGATTGTTTATTTTTAACTTGCATTGATAAGAACTTTAATGACACATTCCTTCCTTTTGAAGGTAATGGGATAAAAGGAGATTTTGTTTCTTCCTTACGAAAAGAAGCTAATTCATTATTAGATATCATCAAGAAATCTTGTTTTGAACATATTAATATAGAAAAGGAAATATTAAATTACGTGAAAGAAAAATATAAAACCAAGCCATCTTTTCCTTTTGAAGATAAAAACATATATGTATTTAGGAAGAAGCCATCAAGAAAATGGTTTGCTTTAGTCCAAATTATAAATCTAGAGAAACTAGGCTTAGAAAAAGAAGATGGAAAGATAATGAATATAAAAATAGATACTAGCTTAATGAGTTCTATTATTGATAATAAAAACATCTTCCCTGCTTATCATATGAATAAGAAACACTGGATCAGTATTTATCTAGATAAACACATAAATATAGATAAAATTAAAGCTTTACTAGACTTAAGCTACTCTTTAGTGGTTTAATAAATGACCTACATAGCTAGTATAGTAGCTTTAAAGGTCAACTACCGAGGCAAAATATGATTGATTTACATTTACACTTGGACGGCTCTTTAAGCATAGATGATATGCTTACTTTAGCCAAAATGAACCATGTCGATGAAAATACTATCCTAAAAGAAAAAATCCATGCCGATGAAGAAATAAAAACTCTTGATGATTACCTATCTAGATTTGAACTTCCTTTATCATTGCTTCAAAATGCCGCGTCTATTACTTTTGCAACATATTCATTATTTAAAAGGCTGAGTGAGCAAGGACTTATTTATGCCGAAGTTAGGCTTGCTCCTTCTTTAATGACTAGAAATGGCTTGAGCCAACATCAAGTAGTAGCGGCCTCCATTAAAGGATTGGAAATGGCAAAAGATGAAACCCTAATGCCAGGACAATTAATCCTTTCTTGCATGAGATGTGTTGATTTAGCAACTAACCTAGAAACAATCGAAGTGGCTAAATATTTCTTTAGAAAAGGTGTATGCGAGGTTGATTTAGCAGGTTCAGAATCTTCTTTTGATACTAGTTTATTTAAGGAAGT
>DAVZIW010000111.1:0-5302 GCA_052273085.1 Candidatus Alloenteromonas sp. | reverse complement strand
ATACCATCATTTCCCAAAAAGGAAAAGGAGTTAAGTGTGTATATTGTGCCATTGGGCAAAAGAATTCTTCCGTTGCCTCGATTGCTTCTAAATTAACCGAATTAGGTTGCAAAGATTATGTAACTATAGTTTCTTCAAGTGCTTCTGAAAGTGCCCCTTTACAATATATCGCCCCATTCTCTGCGATGGCTATTGCAGAGGAATGGATGGAAAAAGGAGAAGATGTCCTAGTTATATTCGATGACTTATCTAAACATGCCGTCGCCTATAGAACTTTATCCTTATTATTAAAGAGATCCCCAGGAAGAGAAGCCTATCCTGGCGATATTTTCTACTTACATTCTAGGTTATTAGAAAGAGCCTGCCGCCTCTCTAAAGAATATGGCGGTGGTTCAATTACTGCTCTTCCAATTGTAGAGACTCAGGCTGGGGATATTTCAGCCTATATTCCTACAAATATCATTTCCATTACCGATGGACAGATATTCCTTGTAACTGATTATTTCAATGCCGGCCAAAGACCTGCAATTGATTCAGGATTCTCTGTATCTAGAGTTGGCTCAACTGCCCAGACTAAGGCCATGAAGCAAGTCGCATCTTCCCTTAAGATTGAATTAGCCTCCTATAGGGAAATGCTTTCATTTGCCCAGTTTGGATCTGATCTAGATGCTGCTACTAAAAAGATTCTTACCCATGGGGCTGTTTTAATGGAGACATTAAAGCAAAAACAATATAACCCATATCCACTTGAAATGCAGATATTAGAATTATTCGCAGTCAAGAAAGGATATTTTGATAACGTCAAGGTAGAAGAGATATCTACTAAACTAACTGAACTTGATGAATTTGTTTCTTCTAGGCATAAGGAAGTCTTGGATAGATTTGCTTTAGGCACTGCCTTAAGCGAAGAAGAAAATGGGCACGTCGATGATGTAATAAAGGAATTCTTGGCAAGATAAAATGAGTGGAAACCTAACTAAGACAAAAAGAAGGATAGCCTCTGTCACATCTACCCAAAAGATAACAAAGGCCATGGGCATGATTGCCTCTGTTAAGACTAAGCGTAACAAAGATTTGTTTGACGCTTCCTCTTTATCAAGCAAGAAATGCTTTTCCATTTGCTCTTATTTATTTTTTGCCTGCAAGAAATCTCCATATTTTATAAAAGAAAACGAAGGGGATAAGTGCTTATATATCGTTATTACTTCTGATTTAGGATTATGTGGGGGATATAATAGCAACCTCTTCCGTCATTTTGATCCAATATATAAAACTGATGATGAATTAATTGTCTTTGGCAATAAAGGCAAATCCCATTACCATAAAGAAAAAGGATTTAACAATTCTTCTATTTTAGATGATCCTAATTTAGATGTAAGTTTAAAAGAACTAACTTCATTTGCTTCTAAATTACTAGAAGCTTACAAAGATAAAAAGTATTCTTCTATCAAATTGGTGCATACTAGGTATCTTAATTCACTTAGTTTCCTTCCTTCTATAACTACGATTTTGCCTATGGAAGTAATTAAGGATGAATCTAATCCAAATGCCCTGCCTCCTTTAGTAGAACCAACTCCAGAAGAATTACTAAACCAAATAATCCCCTTAGTAATCGGTTATCAATTAAAAGAAGGATTGGATGAATCGAAGTTAGCGGAGCAATCAAGCAGAAGGAATGCGATGGATGCTGCAAATGACAATGCAGATGAATTGCTTAATAATCTCAAGATTGAATATAACAAAGCTAGACAGACCTCCATTACCCAAGAAATTGTCGAGGTTGTCTCAGGAAGCGTAAACGCATAAGGAGTAACTCATGGAAAAGAAAATGGATGCATTAAAAGGAACCATTGTTAGATGTGTCGGCCCTGTTATTGACGTTGCTTTTAAAGATAAGACTCTCCCAAAGATCCTAACAGCTTTGAAAGTCGATCTAGGAGAAAATAAATCCCTTACATTAGAAGTAATGCAACATATTGGCGATGATGTAGTTAGAAGTGTCGCCATGGGTCCTACTGATGGATTAAAAAGAGGGATGGAAGTAATTAATACCAATGGCCCGATTTCAGTTCCTGTTGGAGATTGCACTTTAGGTAGGATGTTTAATGTCTTGGGTGATCCAATTGATGAAAAAGGCGGAGATTTCTCTAAGGAAATCCATATGCCTATACATAGAGATGCCCCAACATTTGCAGAACAAAATGTCGGTAAGGAAGTATTAGAAACCGGCATTAAGGTTATCGATCTTCTTTGCCCTTATCTAAAAGGAGGAAAGATTGGTCTATTCGGTGGGGCTGGAGTTGGCAAGACTGTCTTAATCCAAGAATTAATCTCAAATATTGCAAAAGAGCATAATGGTACCTCTGTTTTTGCTGGAGTCGGCGAAAGAAGCAGGGAAGGCAATGACTTATATTTCGAGATGAAAAAATCTGGAGTATTGGAAAAAACTGCCCTTTGCTTTGGACAGATGAATGAACCTCCAGGAGCTAGAATGAGAGTCGCCTTAAGTGCTTTAACGATGGCTGAGTATTTCCGTGACCAGGAGCATCAAGACGTCTTGCTCTTTATCGATAATATCTTCCGTTTCACCCAGGCAGGAAGTGAAGTTTCTGCCCTTTTAGGAAGAATGCCATCCGCAGTTGGATATCAGCCAACCTTATCGACCGAAATGGGTCAATTGCAAGAAAGGATTACTTCTACTAAGGATGGATCTATTACTTCAGTACAGGCAATTTATGTCCCTGCTGATGATTTTACCGACCCAGCACCTGCGACAACTTTCTCCCATCTAGACGCAAAGACCCTCCTAGATAGAAATACGGCTGCCCTAGGTATTTTCCCTGCCGTCGATCCGCTTGAATCTAGCTCAAATATCCTTGATCCAAATATAATCGGACAAGAACATTATGATGTTGCTAGGGGAGTACAGAAATTGCTCCAAAGATATAAGGAATTGCAAGATATCATTGCAATTCTAGGCATAGATGAATTATCTGATGAAGATAAGGCGATAGTTAACCGTGCAAGAAGAGTAAGAAACTTCTTGTCCCAACCATTCCATGTTGCGGAAGCCTATTCCGGATATAAGGGGATATATGTTCCGTTAAAGGAAACGATACGTTCGTTCAAGGAACTCCTTTCTGGCAAATACGATTCCTATCCCGAAAGTGCCTTCCTTTATTGCGGGACTATCGAAGACGTTGCTAAACATGCCGAAGGACTTAAATAATGCTAATTAGATTAGTCTTGCTTTCAGGAAATGGGATTGCCTTTGAAAAGGAATGCGAGAGGTTTGTCGTTCCTTCTTTTAAAGGCGACATGGAAGTATCTCCAGGCTATACTCCTATTATTGAAGGACTAGATAAAGTTGGCATCGTTAGGGTCTATACCACCGAAAAGCCTTATTATTTTGTTATATTTGACGGGGTATTAAGTGTAGAGAAAAGCGGTGCTTTCATAGTTGCATCTTCTATTGAAGAAGCATCTAGTATAGATTTTGCTAGGGCGAATGCTGCAAAAGATAGGGCAGAGAAGCGCTTGACATCAAAACAAGAAAACATTGATATGGCTAGAGCCCAGGCTGCTTTAAATAGGGCTTTAGTAAGAATCAGGGCGAAAAAGCTATTTTTAGGTGAAAAGCCTTATTAAAACTAATATTTTTGGATTCTTTAATTAGAATAGTTTCCTTTTTCTTATCGTTTGAAAACGATTTCTAATTGAATATATAGAAACTATATATAAAATAGTTTCCTTGGAGGGAAAAAGTATGAATTTTGTATTTATTTCGCCAAATTTTCCAGTTAGGTATTTCAAATGGGTTGAATCACTTAAAAATAGGGGAGTGAATGTATTAGGCATTGGAGATTCTCCTTATGGGGATTGTCATCCAAGGTTATTATCTTCCTTAAAAGAATATTATTTTGTAAAAGACCTTTCTAATTTTGAAGATATGGTTAGGGCTATATCGTATTTCCAGACTAAATATGGCCATATCGATTATATTGAATCCGATAATGAATGGTGGCTATCTCTTGATGCTAGATTAAGAGAACATTTCCATGTTGATACAGGTTTCTATCCAAAGGATATGCTTAAGATAAAAGCCAAATCCGAGATGAAACAATATTTCAATATGGGTGGGGCTAAAACTATGAGATATATCCTAGTAGATGGGATAGAAGATTTAGATAAAGCCTTAAAATTTGCTAAAGAAGTGGATTATCCTGTATTTGTTAAGCCAAATATCGGAGTAGGTGCATCAGATTCATTTAAATTAAATAATGAAGAAGAAATAAGGAAATTCCTTTCTTCTAAATTAGAAGAGACATATATCATGGAAGAATATGTCGATGGGTTCATCGTTAGCTTTGATGGAATATGCGATTCTAATTCAAATGTCGTATTCGCGACTACCGATCACTTTATGACTCCTATTGCAGAAGTTGTAAATGAGAATGAAGATTATTACTACTATAACAATCCATTCTCCTTACCTTTCTTCGATATTGATAAAGATAAATTCCTTGAAGTTGGTAAAGGTGTAGTAAAAGCCTTTGGAATCAAAAAGAGAGTATTCCACATTGAATTCTTTGTCTTAAATAAAGATAAAGAAGGACTAGCCAAGAAAGGTGAATTTGTGGCCCTAGAATGTAACATGAGGCCAGCTGGAGGATATACTCCTGATTTAATTGACTACGCGAATTCAGTTTCTTTATATGATATCTATGCCGATGTAATTTGCTTTGATGAAAATAGAGAAGACATGAACAAGACAAAATATTATGCCTTCGCTAGTGCTAGACGTGATGGCGCTAATTATGTTCATAGCGAATCCGAAATATTATCTACCTATAAAAACCAAATATGTATGCACGGCAGATATCCTGCTAATTTAGCTAGGGCCATGGGCGATTTGTTCTATTATGCTAAATTCACTTCCTTTGAAGAAGGAAAGAAATTCGATACATTTGTCAGGCAACGTAATAAGTAGTAATTAATCCTTCCATTTCATCCTTGGAAGGATTTTTTATATCTTTATTTTCTTTTATTAATAAAGAATAATCAGTAACGTTAATATTAAATTTATTTTGTATTTCTTGATTGCTTAGATTAGTTACATCAAATAGATAAGTATCCTTATTTGATTTATTCGCCTTTTCTAAAACGGAAGAATAATAAATAGATGGTATCTCGTTTTTATATAGAAGATATAATCCATCTTTAGAGAAATCTAGGTTAACTGAAGAAGTATAAATATTAGTTAAATTGATATATGTCCCGATTGTTTTACTTAATTTTTCTT
>DAVZIW010000110.1:0-5375 GCA_052273085.1 Candidatus Alloenteromonas sp. | reverse complement strand
CCATGCTTACTATAATTACTAGTAATGGCCTATTTTCTTTTTATGGAAGGGGAGTAAATAAGATTAGCTCTAAAAATATTGCCTCTTGCTCAATTCTTTCCTATTCATCATTTGTTTTATCTAACCAAATTGGAAATAAATTATCATTAAAGGAATCTAACCTATTAAAGTCATATTTAAAAGAAGATGATTTTGGGGTTATAGGGGTTTCTAATTTCATTTTAGAGTTGCTTAGCAAAGGTTTAGACGAAGATAGAATGGAAGAGACTAGAATTATATATCCTTATGTTCTTTCTAGCCTAGACGTCTTATTAAATGGTTATCATCCTTTAAGCGTTGCATTATTCTTCTTTATAAAATATCTAGATGCATTAGGAATAGGATTAAATCTAAGCAATTGTGTTAGATGCAATAAAAAAGAAGGAATAGTAGGGCTTTCTTATATAGATGGAGGATTTATCTGCAAGGATTGCCTAAAAGAAATAGACCATAAATTAAATATAGAGACATTAAAATTCCTTCATTATTCTTCTTTGGCAAAAGCAAACCAATTAGAGAAGATTCATCCTTTAAAAAATGGGATTTATCCAGTGTTAGAGGGATTGTCTAGATTCCTTTCTGATGAAACTGGAATAGAGATAAAAAGCCTTAAATTATTGAAGGTTATCTAGTACCCTTATATTAGGTTGACAAAGTTACTTAAATCAATAAAATTAAGCCGTGAATTAAGTATTTTTAACAAGGAGAATAATTAATAAATGGCTAACAAATTTAGTTTTGATACGGTTACTCAACATTTACAAAATTCTGGTTATGTTTTCCAAGGTTCCTCCATCTATGGCGGACTTTCGAATACTTGGGATTATGGTCCTTTAGGCGTCTTGATGAAAAATAACATTCGTGCCGCCTGGTGGAAGAAATTTGTCCAAGAATCTCCTACAAATGTCGGGATTGATGCTGCTATTTTGATGAATCCAAAGGTTTGGGAAGCAACTGGGCATGTCTCTACATTTAATGATCCTATGGTTGACTGCAAGGCTTGCAAGGCTAGACATAGGGCTGATGAATTAATAAAGGGACAATATCCGGATATCGATGTCGACGCTTTGACTTTCGAAGATATGGATGAATTCATGAAAACCCATAAGATGGTTTGTCCAGTATGTGGCAAAAGTGATTTCACCCCAATTAGGAAATTCAATATGATGTTCAAGACCCATATTGGAGTCACTGAAGATGCATCTAGCACGGTATATCTACGTCCAGAAACTGCCCAAGGCGTCTTTGTTAATTTCAAAAATGTCGCTAGAGTAACAAGAAAAAAGCTTCCATTTGGTATTTGTAATGCCGGAAAGAGCTTTAGAAACGAGATTACTCCTGGGAACTTTACCTTTAGGACAAGAGAATTCGAACAACTAGAAATGGAATTCTTCTGCAAGCCTGATACTGATTTGGAATGGTTCTCCTATTGGAAAGACTATTGCTTAAAATTCATCGATTCTTTAGGAATCACCGAATCTAATTTAAGATATCGTGACCATGAACCAGCTGAATTAGCCTTCTATTCAAAGGCTACAACTGATATTGAATATGATTTCCCAAATCTAGGATGGGGCGAAATCATGGGTGTTGCCGATAGAACCGATTATGATTTGAAACGTCATCAAGAATTCTCAAAGCAAGATTTGACCTATTTTGATCCTGATACAAATCAAAGATATCTTCCATTTACCATTGAGCCATCAATGGGGCTTGATAGATTATTCCTCATGGTTGCAGTAGATGCTTATGATGAAGAAACTCTTGAAGGAGGGGATAAGCGCGTTGTTATGCATATTAATAAGACCTTAGCCCCGTATAAAGCTGCTGTCTTGCCTCTATCTAAGAAGTTAGGGGATAAGGCCATGGAAGTCTTAAATATCCTTAATAAGACCTTATCAGTCACATATGATGAAACTGGTTCAATTGGTAAAAGATATAGGAGACAAGATGAAATTGGTACACCTTATTGCGTAACAATTGATTTTGATACCGAAAAGGATGAATCTGTCACCATTAGAGATAGAGATTCCATGCAGCAAATTAGAATTAAGATAAGCGAATTGGAACAATACCTATCAAAGAATTGCTTATATTGTTAAGTAAATAATTAGTATTAATAAAGTAATAAATTAGTAGTTATATCTACTACGTAGATAAGAAAGGAGAAATGACATGGATAATGAATTGTATGAAGCAATAATTCAACAAGCAAATATCATTGATGTCATTTCTTCTTTTAATATAAGAATAGAAAAAAGCGGAAGGTCATATAAAGCTTTATGCCCTTTCCATAATGATAAGCATCCTTCCATGCATATTTCCCCTGAAAAGAGGATTTGGAAATGCTTCTCTTGCGGGGAAGGTGGCAATGTTATCTCTTTTGTTGCTAAATTCAAAAACGAATCATATGAAGAAGCGGCAAGAGATGTAGCAAATATCATTGGATTTCATGACCCGAGGCTAAACTCTATCTCTATTACAAAAAGCAAAGACCCTGATTTAGAAAAACTAAAGTCTACAATTAACGATTTGCAAAAATATTATGTTTATTCCCTTTCGACTCCTGAGGCCGAGAAAGCTAGACAATATCTAGAAAAAAGAGGAATAAACCAGGACCAAATCGTTAAATATGGGATTGGCTATTCTCCTTTAGATGGGGTTAAGACAATTAAATTCCTTCAAGCCAAGGGGCATTCCCTTAAATCTATAGAAGATATAGGGATAGCCTTGGTTAGAAGCGAAGGCACCTCCGACCATAATTCAGGAAGATTGATATTCCCTCTTTGCGATAGATATGGCCAAGTAGTGGGATTTTCTGCTAGGCAACTAGAAAAAGATGATTCTGCTAAATACATAAATTCCCCAGAAACACGCTTATTCCATAAAGGCTCAATTCTCTATAACTACCATAATGTAGTTCTAAGCGCCAAAAAAGACGGTTACTGTTATGTTTTGGAAGGCTTTATGGATGTTATGGCCTTAGAGAAATCTGGATTAAATAACGCTGTTGCACTTATGGGTACAGCCTTTACAGATGACCAAATTGCCTTGTTATCAAGATTAAAATGCGAGATAAGGCTTTGCCTAGATGGCGATGAACCTGGCCAAATGGCTATGATGAAAATGCTTCCAGCTTTAAAAAAGAGCGGAATCAACTTCAAATTAGTCGATTATGAAGGCGATTTACGCGATCCTGACGATATCTACGATGAAGAAGGTGCCGAAGGGGTCAAAAAGAGGATGAATAACCTAGTTGAACCATTTGATTTCCAACTTGGATATTATTCCCATACGAAGAAGCTTTCTAATGCCGATGATAAGAATAGATTGATAACTTCCTCAATATCATTCCTAACTTCGATTACTTCACCTATAGAATTAGAGAATTATTTCGTTAAATTGTCTAATGCGACTGGTTATGAAGTTAATGCGATTAGAAACATATTCAATCAATATAAGCAAAATTCTATCGATGAAATCGAAACTCCTTCCTATTTTGAAGAAAAATTAAGAAAAGGATTCAAACAGAACAATAAGCGAAACAAAAGACTTGATGAGGCTGAGAAAACAATCCTTGCCATGATGCTTATAGATGAAAACGCCATCGATTTCTTCGAGCATAACGTCCGTTTCTTCTATAACGATTTATATCAAGACATCGCGAATTATTTATTGGATTATAAAGATACACACAAAGAAGAAAAGGTCGATTTATCCTTGCTTACCGCTAGATTTGATGAAAACCCATCATCAAAGGAATTATCCGACATTGTCTCTGATATTGCCTTTTCTAGCGAGGATTATAGCAAGACTTCGTTGACGCAATGCGAAAACATAATCAATGAAGAAAGGAAGGCAGAACAAGAGAAGGAGAAAGCTATAAGAGGGCTCTCTTCTTCCTCTAATACCGAGCAAGGAAAAGCCCTTGCAGAATATGCAAACAATATAAGGGAGAGGTGGAAAAGAAAACAGAATAAATGAAGAAATTGCTAGGTTTGGAGATGCCTAGAAAATACTTATAAAAAGGAGATTGTTATGAAAGAAAAGAAAATAGCACTAGATGAATGTGAAACTTGTAATGAAAAGAAGAAAAAGAAATCAACAAAGGCTAGCAAGGCCAAAGTAGAAAAAGAAGAAGTACTTGATGAAGATGAAGATATCGGTTTCATTGATGACGATGATGATGAAGCCATTGTTTCTTTGGATTCCATCAAGAAAAAGTTCCTTAAGAAGGGGAAAAAAGACGGTTATATCAATACTGGTGATGTCATGGATGCCGTTGCCCACCTCGATATGAGTGAAGATGATTTCGATGAATTATTCACTTATTTCAAAGAAAATAAGATAAAAATCGAATCTGATGATGCCCAAGAGGAAGAAGATATGGAAATGCCAGGTTCCATGTCTGATGAAGACATCGAAAGGGAAATGGAACAAGACGAAGTCGATACTGGCGATGATTCTTTGATTTCTGATGAAGATAAAGAAGCGGTTGCCCTTGCCGATTTTGCTAAAGTTGGAATCGGTGAAGTCAAAGTCAATGACTCCGTTAAGATGTATCTAAAAGAAATCGGTAAAGTCGACTTACTTACTGGTGATCAAGAAACTGAACTTGCCAAAAAGATAGTTATCGGGAATAAACCAGATGCTACCGATGAAGAAAAGCAAGAAGGTAAGGAAGCTAAGGATCACTTGATAAATGCTAACCTCAGATTAGTTATTGCCATTGCAAAGCATTATGTCGGACGTGGAATGCATTTCCTAGATTTGATCCAAGAAGGTAACATGGGTTTAATCAAAGCTGTCGAAAAGTTCGATTATACCAAAGGATTTAAGTTCTCTACCTATGCAACCTGGTGGATTCGTCAGGCCATAACTAGGGCCATTGCTGACCAAGCTAGAACCATTAGAATTCCTGTCCATATGGTTGAAACCATTAACAAGATGACCCGTGTCCAACGTCAATTAGTCCAGGAATTAGGAAGAGATCCAACTGCGGAAGAAATCTCTGATAAGATGGATGGTTCACTTTCTCCAGAAAGAATTAGGGAAATCCAACGCATTGCCCTTGAACCAGTTTCGCTAGAAACCCCAATAGGCGAGGAAGACGATTCCCATTTAGGTGACTTCGTCGAAGATAAAGAAGCCCAATCCCCTGAAGAATATACGACTAAATCATTATTAAAAGATGAGCTCTATGAAATAATGAAAGACTTGACCGATAGGGAAGAAAGAGTCTTACGTTTACGTTATGGACTTGATGACAATAGGCCAAGGACTCTTGAAGAAGTTGGACGTGAATTCAATATATGCGCAAAAACCTCGGTTTTGAC
>DAVZIW010000109.1:0-5397 GCA_052273085.1 Candidatus Alloenteromonas sp. | reverse complement strand
TGAAAAGATAATCGGAGATGATTATAAATGCCATTCTCCTTTTGGCTATTTTTCTAAACGCATCAAATACCCTTTGATTAAGAAAAACGGGGCAAACTGGATGGAATTAGTCCCACACGAAATCAATTCGATGGAAAGTGATATAAATAAAGCCAAAGGAAATATATTAGTTGTCGGGCTTGGGCTAGGCTATTTTGCCTATATGACGTCAAATAAAAAAGAAGTAACTTCAGTGACAATCTTAGAAAAAGATAAAGACATCATCGAAGTTTTTACTTCTATTTTGCTTGATGAATTTGAAAATAAAAACAAGATTAGGATTATTAATGATGATGCCTTAACTTATCTAGATTATCCTAAATTTGATTTTGTCTATATCGATATCTATAGGGATGAATTAGATGGATTACCTCTAATAGGTAAAAATTATTAAATAATCCAAAATTGCCTCTAAATGCCTCTTTCTGGTTTATTTCTTCTTTGTGTGTATATTTAAGAAGATTTGTAATCGTCTCACTAGAAATAGTCTCTAATCCAACTTTTAATGAAAAAGAATACGAAGAATTTGGAAAAGACTTAAAAGATATAACTAATGTAGATTATTTAATATATAAGATATATAAGGATTATATAAAGCCAAAGAACATCGAAACAAAAGAAAGCATCGACTCATTGCTTAGCTTTGAATCGATGCTAGGCTTATTGAAAGAATTATTTAAATAAGTTAGAGACCATCTCTACTAATTGTTTGATATCGGTATAGGAAGTATTGATCATCAAATCATAATTATTCCTATCGCTCCATTTCTTATTAGTCGCGAATGTATAGAATCTTGCCCTACCTTTATCAACTTTCTTAATCTTTCTAGCCATTTGCTTCCTGCTATATTTTTCTTTATCGGTTTCTCTTGCTAGACATCTATCGATTCTAGAATCCAAACAAGCATAGACGAATATGGAGAAAGGCTTATATTCACGTAAAACATAATCGGCAGCCCTGCCGATGATGACGCAGTTACTCTTCTCAGCCATCTTCTTTAAAGTATTGACCTGTGCTTTATATACATCCATAGCCATTGAAACACTTGGATCAGGTCCTAAAGAGAAAGAATTGCCATATCTAATAGGAAATAGCGGGATTGGGTCTTTTTCAGATACTTGTTCGATATATTCCCTTGAATAAGGAGTGCCTTCACAAATCTCATTAATGATTTCTAAATCATAATAGGCATAGCCTAGCTTCTCCGCTAGCCTTCTGCCAAATTCTCTTCCCCCTGAACCAAATTCTCTTCCTATACAAATTATTTTATGCATATATTTCCCTCTTGCTATCTTTATTTTAAGACAAAATTTAAATAAATAAACATCAAAAAAAGAGCAAGTTGCCTTGCTCCTTTGTTACTAACGTCTATTTGGTTTAGAAGAATGTCCGTGGAATTTAGAGGAATGATTATCTTTCCTTGGACCCTTGTCTTCTTTTTCGACATAGCCTTCTGGTTTTTCCTCGAATTCGCGGTGGCTTAATTTGATCTTTCCTTTTTCATCAAGTCCGATGACAACAACTTTTAATGTATCGCCGACTTTGATGATCTTAGAAGCATCATCGACATAGCCCCATTTCAATCTAGATACATGGCATAATCCATCGGTATCACCGAATAGATTTACAAAAGCACCATAATCTTCGACTCTAGTGACTTTTCCTTCGAATATTTCGCCAACCTTGGCTTCCCTGACTATATCATCGATAATGGCTTTGGCCTTGATAAGCATTTCCTTATCGGTATGATAGATAGTGATAGTTCCATCTTCTTCGACATCAATCTTGACTTGGTTGCATCTAGCAATGATGTCATTGATGACTTTGCCACCTTGTCCGATGACGTCTCTAATCTTATCGACATCAATCTTGAAGGTAACCATCTTTGGAGCATATTTGGAGACTTCTTCTCTTGGGGCAGGGATGCAAGCAGCCATGGCATTTCTAATTTCAGTCCTGGCTTTGTTAGCTTGGGCTAGAGCTTCGGATAAAACTTCACGGGTAACACCATGGATCTTAATATCCATTTGGAGAGCAGTTAAGCCTTTTTCAGTACCGGCACACTTGAAGTCCATATCACCGAAATGATCTTCTAGGCCTTGGATATCAGTCAAAATGGTATAAGGATGTTTTCCATCTAATGGACCAGAAGTAATTAATCCCATGGCAATACCAGAGACAATTCCCTTTATCGGGACACCTGCTGCCATAAGTGACATGCAGTTAGCGCAGATACTAGCTTGGCTAGAAGAACCATTGGATTCGCAAACATCGGCGACACATCTAATTGTATATGGGAATTCTTCTTCGCTTGGAAGGACATAAGATAAGGCTCTTTCACCTAATTTACCATGTCCGATTTCTCTTCTTCCTGGGGCACCCATTCTTCCAATTTCACCGACAGAATATGGTGGGAAGTTATAATGATGCATGAATCTTCTTTCGGTTTCGCCGGTAAGATTATCAATTAATTGCTTATCAGAAAGAGGCCCTAGAGTTGTAGTTCCAATGACTTGGGTTTGTCCACGGGTGAACATAGCGCTTCCATGGGCACGTGGAAGTAAATCGACTTGACAATCAAGAGGACGGATTTCATCAACTTTTCTTCCATCTGGTCTAACCTTGTCTTCAGTGATTAAACGTCTAACTTCGGCAGCAACCATTCCTTCTAGGATGTCATTTACCATAAGCATGGCCATCTTGTGGTCATGTTCATCTTCATATTCCCTAGAATCATAATCATCTATAATTTCTTTCTTTAAGGCATCGATGGCATCTTGTCTTTCTAATTTATCAAAGATAGAGATGGCCTTGACCAT
Organism: Candidatus Alloenteromonas sp.; assembly: GCA_052273085.1. Taxonomy (GTDB): domain Bacteria; phylum Bacillota_I; class Bacilli_A; order RFN20; family CAG-826; genus Alloenteromonas. Next base: position 2,538 of record DAVZIW010000109.1, on the reverse strand, counting down.
TCTTTCTCCGATTCTAGAATCGATATCGGCCTTTATTGCTGGGTCTGGTGCATATAAATCGATATGGCGTTTTGCTTTTCCAACCTTGGCAATGACTTCTTTTTCAAAAGCACATAGTTTCTTAATGGCTTCAAAACCAAACATGATGGCATCAAGCATTTCTTCTTCTGGAACTTGGCTAGCACCAGCTTCGACCATCATGATGGCGCTATCGGTACCAGCAACAGCTAAATCGATATCGGATTTGGCTCTTTCTTCTTCGTTTGGATCGATGATTAATTTGCCATCGACTCTACCAACATAAACTCCAGCAACTGGTCCATCAAACGGAATGTCAGAGATGCATAAAGCCAAAGAAGCACCTAACATACCAGTCATTTCTGGGGTATTATCAGGATCGACTGACATAACAGTAGAGACTAGTTGGACTTCATTTCTAAATCCATCAGCAAATAAAGGACGGATTGGTCTATCGATAAGTCTAGCTGCTAAAGTAGCATGTTCTCCAGCCCTGCCCTCTCTTCTAAGAAAGGAGCCTGGAATCTTACCAACGGCATATTGCTTTTCTTCATAATTTACGGTTAAGGGGAAGAAATCACCCTCTTTAGGTTCGTCGGCACAGCAAGCAGTAGCCAAAACTACTGTTTCACCAAAACGAACAAGGACTGAACCATCAGCCTGTTTTGCGATTTCGCCAGTTTCAACGCTAAGAGTGCGTCCAGCGAATTCTGTTTCGAATACTTGTTTCATTCTTTTTTTCTTTCCTAATTTAATTTCAAACGGGAATATATTAACACCCTTTATGTTCCATAAAAAGGAGAAAAGAAGGAAGAAGTCATATTTGGAGATAATATATCCATATTCTTGCTTTTATTTGGTTTCATATAAATAATAAGTGCATGGCTTTACTTGGTTATGCAATTTTATTGCCCTTAATAGTTATCATCACCCATTATTCGATATTGATTTTATTTAGATTTATCAAGAAAAAGGAAATCTTTAATAAAGAAGAAATCAAACCTTTACTTATTAATTCGATATCTTCGATTTTGGTTACATTTTTCTTTTCCTTAATCGTTACTTTTTGCTTTGGTGATATAACTTTGCTAAATGGGATTATTTACCTTTCTAGCGTTAGTTTAATTACTTTTTACATCAACCCAAATTGGATATATAAGAAAATAATAAGCAAAGAGATTTTTAACGAAGATAACAGGCTAAAATCTATTAGGATTTCATTAATTCTATTAAACTTATTGCTAGAGACTTTTGCTTTTAATGCCAGGGCTTATAAGTCTAATAGCAATCCAATTTCAATTGATTTTTCTTCCTCTTCGTTAACTGTTAGCAATGGAGAAATAAAAAATAACAAATGGACTTATGAAGGCAAGGAAGCAAGTCTAGTTTATGTTCTTGATAATCCACAAATCAGAAAGGCAAATACAGTTAGGCTAGATTTTGTTAATCCAACTAGCTTTGGTTTAAAAGTTACAATCAGCGGATTAAAAGATAACAAATTGCAATATGAATATTCCTATCAATTAAATCCAGTTGTCTATGAACATAATCAGCTTGGTTTGCCTAAAGGGGATTTCGATTCATATAAATTCAAATTTGAATTAGATGCAATGGCACGTCCTAATATCGGGGATTATGCAGGAACTTATAATTCCATTACTTTGTCTTCTTTAACTTTCGATGCTCCTATCGCGTTCCACTTCTCTTTATTAAGATTTGTTTTAATCTTGCTTGCAATTCTTTCAATTAGTGAAATTCCTTCTTTATCTAAAAAATATGTCTTGACTAGGGAAGAAAATAAGTCCCCGATTAGAAAATGGCAATTAGGGATAATAGGTGGAGGAATATTGCTTTTCATCGGCTCGCTTATATATGTATTTATCCAAAGTAAGTCGAAGTTATCTAGCTATCCTTTAGGTAACGGAGTCGAAAAATATGACATGTATACCCAGTTATTCGACGCGTTTAAAAAAGGACAAGTAAATATAGATTTACCATATTCAGCGACTCAAAAATATTGGGATCATGCCTATTATAATGAAAAGATATTTGTCTATTTCGGGGTATGGCCAGTTATATTTATTTCTTTCCCATTCTATTTCATATTCGGAAAAGTGCCAAATGCGACGGGGCTAGAAATAATCGGATTTAGCCTTTATATTCCCTTCTTCTTCCTTTTAATAACTGAATTAATCAACCAGTTTGATAAAAAAGCTAATAGCAAAGTAATCGGATTCCTCCTTTTTTCTAGCTTTTTCCTTTCTTTATCGATAATGAGCGTCACTTATAAAAGATATTGGATGAATTTAAATAATCCAGTTGTCGAGGCTAATTACCATGTGCCTGTTATATATGGATTAATGCATATGGATGCTTTCTTATTATTTACTATATTAGGTTATAGCAATTCTAAATATAGAAAATTCTATTTCCCATTAGCAGGATTTTCCTTTGCTTCTAGTATTGCAACTAGGCCAAATCTAGCCTTGATAATATTGATTGTAGCCCCATTATTTATCC
>DAVZIW010000108.1:0-5519 GCA_052273085.1 Candidatus Alloenteromonas sp. | reverse complement strand
GAAATGAGAAAGGCTACTTAATTCTAAATTTATTCGATTTCTTATTAGATGAAAAATAGCCTAAAAAAATAGAAATCTTTGCATCATATATTGAATTAGAACAAGTAAATTACTTCAAGGAGATTAAAGATTTAGATGATAAACAAAGAAAAAATTAGTAAAAAGATTATAGCCATTGCAGTTTACACGTTTAAAAAGTGATTTTACACGATTGCCATTAGGGTGCTAAAATTGTATCAATATAGGTAGTTCTTTCCAGTTAGAACGTTAGGTTTGATTCGAACGAGTCGAACCTTTTTTGTGTTTAAACTTGCACGCGGATGCAAGCGATTGACAGGAGGCACAATGCCGAAAGATCTCGACGACATTAGTTTAGCGCATGCTTGCCGGAACTGTAAGTACCACATAGTGTTCGCCCCCAAGTATAGGAGGAAGGAATTCCATGGGCTCAAGAGGCTCGAAATCTGTGCAATTCTCAGGAGGCTCTGCGAATGGAAGGGGATAATCGTCCACGAGGCGGAAGTCTGTCCCGACCGTGTGAACATGCTGATTTCGGTCCCTCCCAAATTCTCGGTTTCCGGGATATGGGATACCTGAAGGGCAAGTCGTCGCTAATGATATACCAGAAGTGGGGCAACGCTAAGTTCAAGTACCGGAACCGAGAATTCTGGTGCCGCGGATACTACGTTGACACCGTCGGAAAGAACACGAAGAAGATCGAGGAGTACATCCGAAATCAGCTCAAGGAAGACCAAATGGCCGTCCAGCTGACGATTGACTTCGACGGGGATCGCTTCAACGGATAGCCAGTAGCCAATGCGGCGTTGGTTCGTTTCAGGCAGCCACACTGGGTGGCGGCTGGTAGCAGAGGGCTATATTGCCAGAAAATGCGATACCACCAGATTGTCTGGTGGATAATTATTTGATTGTGCCTAATAATGATTAAACAAAGTTTACTGAAATTGAAAATGATGTCAACATCGCAAAATCTCTTCATTATTCATCCTTGATTTTGAAATAAAAAAGAGAGTTTTGATTAACCCTCAGCGATGTCGTTAACTGGACATCCACCGATACAAATGTTGCTAGAGAATTAATGAATTACCCACTAGAGAATGAAATCTGATGGGTATTTTTTATGCATAAAAGCCATAGTTAAATCGCAAGAAGTTGCGAAAAAATATCAAGTTCATGACAAAATAATTGACAATCAAGCGAATTTGCTAGTATACTGTAGTCTATGAATACAAAACTGAACATAAGCTATAAAAAACTTTGGATTCTTTTGGCTGAAAAGAATATTTCCCAAGTTGATTTCAGAAAAAACCTAAATATTGCAACTGGCACTATGACTAAATTAAGACATAATGAAGAAGTTGCTATGTCGATTCTCTTACGAATTTGTGAGTATCTTGAATGTGATATTGGTGATATTTGTAGTTTTGTTTCAGATAATTAATACAGACTTGGGAGGAATGGTAGTATGTATTGTCCAAATTGTGGAAAAAAATTAGCCGATGATGCATTGTTCTGCGATGAGTGCGGAACCAAAATCGTTCGGGGGGGGGGATCTTTAAGTAATATTCCTCCAAAGGAGGTTCAAAAAGAGGAACAAGCTCCAGTTGAGGAGAAGACTCTAGAACCTCAGCAAAATATTGAAAGGCACGTTGAAAAGAAGCCGATAAAAGAAGGTCAAATCCATAAGTGCCCTCGTTGTGGCGAGTTGATTCCGTTTGATGTGGTAAATTGTCCTACGTGTGGATACGAAGTTAGGGATCGCGGTGTCGCAGTATCTGTTAAAGATTTCTTTGACACGTTGCAAACAATTAACGACGAAGAAAAGAAAATCAATTACATAAAAACATATCCAATACCTAACACTAGAGAAGATATTCTGGAGTTCATGCTTTTGGCAAAGTCTAATTATGATGCTAAATATTATGCAACAAATAGGAATATCGATAGTCTCTCAAGCGCTTGGCTTTCTAAGATAGAACAATGCTATACAAAAGCAAAAATCATTCTTAGAGAACAAAGAGATTTGGATACTGTTGAAGAAATCTATAAAGGCATAAAAACTGAGACCAAAAAAGTACAAACCTCAAAGTTGGTGATGATAATTGCAGGTTTGGTATCAATTGTTGTCTCATTAATATTAATTGTTATATTTAATGTCGAAGAAAACACAGCTCTTGGCATTGCTTTTATTGCGCTTTTAGCAGTTGGTATCGTTTTAACTGTATTTGGGTTTAGGAAAAAGAAAACCAATAAACAAATAGCAGATGAAAAGGCTGCCAAAGAGGCCAAGAAAAAATAGGAGGGATACTCTATGGGTATTTTTGCTAAACAAAATAAAACTGGAGGGTTCGCTGATGTAATCAGATGCGACCAGCCTGATTACCTAATTTGGAAATGGCACCCAAGCGGAGCAGCACAGGGAACGCTTAAACGCGAAACTGCTATTAGAACAAATTCTGTTTTAAGGGTCAAAGAAGGCGAAGTCGCTGTCTTCGTCTACAAACAAAAAGATGGCGCAAACCAAGATTTCATTGTTGGCCCTCATGATGAAACGCTTAAAACAAAAAACTTTCCAATATTGTCTTCTATCATCGGACTTTGGTATGAAGGTGACACTCCTTTCCAAGCCGAAGTATTCTTCATTAATATTGGAAGAGCTCTTCAAATTAAGTTTGGAGTTCCGTATTTTGATATTGCTGATCCTAGGTTTCCGGATTACGCTGTACCAGTAGCAGTCAGAGGAACTCTCACATTTAAAATTGAAGATTATCGTGAGTTTGTTAAACACTATCAATTAATTAATTTTGAACTTGATGATTTCAAGAAGAAAGTTACTGATGCTATTGTTCGATATGTTAAAGATTCTGTCGCCAAAGCACCGGCCGAAAATGATATTCCCTTAATCCAAATAGAGACCAAAATCGATTTAATAACTGACAAAGCAGAATTAAATGCTAAGGAGCGTTTTAAAGAAGATTTTGGTGTCACAGTTACTGGTTTAGACATAAGTTCTATTGAACTTGATAAAGACTCAGAACAATATGAACAGCTTGTTTATATCAGCAAACAAATGGTTGCAAGAAAAGCTGAGATTGACATAAAGAACTACGAAGAAACGCTTCGAATTCAAAGAGAAGAAGGTCAATTTGCTCAACACATGCAGACAAAGCAGACCAATATTGGTGCTTATCAGACCGAAGTCCAAGGCGAAGTTGGTGTTGCTGGAGCTAATGCATTAGGTAAAATGGGCGAAAACGGAGCCGGCCGTATAGACATTGGTGGCGGAGGAGAATCTGGCGGTGGAGCTGGTTTCAATCCAGTTTCATTAATGGCTGGATTAGCTGTTGGTGGGGCAGTCGCTAAAAACATAAGTGGTACGCTAGACCAATCAATTCCATCTGGCACTGGTGCAACGCCTCCTCCAATTCCTACTGTAAAGTTCCATGTAGCAATCGATGGAAAAGCCACCGGTCCTTTTGAGACAGCTAAAATTATAGAAATGATTAATAATGGTCAAATTAATAAGGATACACTTCTTTGGAAGCAAGGAACACCATCTTGGTCAAAGGCTAGTTCGTTTGATGAATTAAGTTCCTTGTTCCCACCTGATATACCACTTTAATAATTTAGGTTACGTGCATATGAAGAATAAGATTATATTTTTAGTCATCAACGCTTTACTAATAGCGGTAATTGGAACCATGGTAGGGCTTGTCTTCAAAGATAATATTTTTGCTGGAGCAGTAGGAACAGTAGCGTTCATAGTCTTTTTGTTTAATTTAGCCATTCCTAGCATTTCTTATCTACTCAACGACAAGATTTTGCTTGGTGGAAAAATATCTCTTTCAACATTTGGCTTAGCCGAATTTATTCTAAATATTGTTTACATGTGCTTGTCTACAGCAGACATTAAAGTTTATGCAATTATACAAGCTTGCCTTATTGGTATATTGCTTGTTGCCTTTTTAATCATCATTTCATTGTTTAAAGAAAAAGACAAAGGAGAAAAATAACAATAACATGGGTATTTTTGGAAAATTTGGATCAACGAAAAACGACGTTAAAGTCGCAAAATACGAATATAAGAAAGCCAAGCTTGAAAGTAAGGAAAAAGAAAAACAAGCAAAGCTTGAGGAAAGACAAGCAAGACACAGTAACTTGCATCTAATGCAAATTCTGCTTTAGAACATACTGAGCTGAATTTTGAAAAAATTTCACAAAAAATTAGCAATTTGTGTGATGATACCTCAAACCTTATCACTCGCAAAGAAGACTTGTCAGGGAGAAAACTATCAAGAGATGAAAAACGCGAGTTATCAGATGTTAAAAACCAAGTTTATCATAATCTTCGATATCTCTATTTGACTCGAGATTATTTTACTTATCTAACTAGATTAGTAAGTGGAGCAACTCTCACCGATGAACAATTGGCGCTTATAGTAAAATTGAATCCATATTTTGATGGGGCGCCGGTCTTAGATATTGAAGAAAATGAAGATAGCGAAGATGAGGACGATTCATTGTTTGGCGCATTCAAAGAAATCGGAATGGACTTTAAAGAAATGTTTGTTTCATCAAAGAAGGTGGTCGGACCATTCATGTTGGGTGAATACGTTGATGATAAATATTGTGATGAAATAGAAGAGAACAAAATACCTGACGTCGAGACTTCGTTGGATTCATTCTCTAGAGCAATCGAACGCCATAGTGGAGAAGTTTTCAAAAAGGAAGAAATAAAAGAAGAGTCTAAACCTCAAGAAGCCACAATTACTTGTCCGAACTGTAAAGCGGTCCTTCCTGCTGATGCAAAATTCTGTAGACAATGCGGTACGAAAATTGAACCTCCGAAGCCGACATTCTGTATGGAATGTGGCGCTCAGTTAAATCCAGGTGCTAAGTTCTGCGCTAAGTGTGGCGCAAAGGTAAACAATTAAAACAATTGCTTGTTTAAAAATAAAAAATAGCCGCAAAAAAGCTATAATTTATGTATCATTTCCATATCAATTATCAATTCTGAGAAAAGTTGTGTATCATTTCCATATCACAAAGCCAAATAGAATGAATAGGTTTAATGCTAAAAGAGGTATTAAGCCTTTTATTTTTGTACTATAAGCATAATTACTATGAAAAAATATGACAAAACATAAAAATTCAAAGTAAGTATACTCGATCATTAAACATCATTACTATGAAAAAATATGATAAAACGTAAAAAATCATAGTAATAGTGCTCTATTATTGATATAAAATGATTTATTTGATATAATTACTATGAAAAAATATGAAAAAACATAAAAATTCAAAGTAGGGTGGTTGATTATGAAAACTATTAAAAGAGATATATATTTAAATAAATTAATTAGAAGAAAAAATAACGGATCAATTAAAATAATCACCGGTATCCGTAGATGTGGCAAAAGTTATTATTACTATGGATAGAACTAATCCTTGGAGAAATGAGAAAGGCTACTTAATTCTAAATTTATTCGATTTCTTATTAG
>DAVZIW010000107.1:0-5520 GCA_052273085.1 Candidatus Alloenteromonas sp. | reverse complement strand
ATCACCAGCGTCTTGGAGTCTTCTTAATTCTTCCCATGGGGTTAATAAGGCTTGCAATAAGCATTTTTGGACGCTTCTTTCACCAATTACCCAGGCAGCAATTCTATTAATAGAGGCATCGAAATAATCAAGTCCGATTACAACTCTATTTTTGCCACCGCAGCGAACGATTTCGTTGCAAAGGTCTTGCATAGTGTCATCTTTAATAATTACATGGTCGCTATCCCATCTAACCGGACGAGTAAGATGAAGTGCAATCTTTGGATAGAAGCATAATAATGATGGAATCTTGTCAGCAACGTTTTCAGTTGGATGGTAATGCCCGTTATCTAACAAACAAGAAACTCCATTTAATGCAGCATAGTTTTGATAGAATTCGCTAGAACCAACAGTAAATGATTCTAGTCCAATTCCAAATACCTTACTTTCAACCGCGTCCATCAAGTTCTCGCTTGGATATTTGACTGAATATATTTCATCTAGAGACTTCTTTAATCTCATTCTTGGGCCAAGTCTATCGGCTGGGACATCTTTCATTCCATCAGGAATCCAGATATTGCATAAAGAAGGATTACCTTGGGCTTTACCAAATTCATTGGCAATTTCTCTACAAGCCTTGCCATGTCTTACCCAGAAGCTACGAACTTCTTCATCTGGAGAAGATAAAGTCAAGCCATCTTTAACCATTGGGTTAGAGAAGAAAGTTGGGTTGAAATCTAATGAAACATTATTTTCTTTAGCCCAACTCATCCATGGCTTAAAGTCTTCAATAGTTAATTTATCGATGGTTTTATTTCCATCATTAACTGCATATATAGCATGTAGATTTAGCCTTTTCTTTCCTGGCATCATAGAGAAGGCAAAATCGATATCTTCTTTTAATTCAGCAAAGTTTCTTGCTCTTCCTGGATAATTTCCAGTTGTTTGGATTCCTCCAGTTAAGGCTCCGCTATTTTGGAAGCCTAAAACATCATCACCTTGCCAGCAATGGACAGAAAAAGCATATTCTTTTATTTCGCTTAATGCTTTTTCAACGTCTATTCCATACTTGGCAAATTTGTTTTTTGCATCAGTAAACATATAATCCTCCTTGGATATGTTAATAGTATGTCATATTTGAATTAAACTTGTTTCTTTTGGAAAAGAATTATCAAGATAATGATAATTAATCAAAATTGATTACAAATGAATGTTTAATCTTAATATTGTTCAACCTTAATCAAAAATAGACATTGCTGATTTCCTTTATTTTTCTATGTTTTTCATCAAATATTTAACATAAATGGACATTAGGTGCTCTTTTGTGCTTATTTTTGATTAAATTTATAAATATAATCTTGAATTATAATCAGAATTGCTCAAACATATCTAGAAGGTGAAAAATATGTTGATTGATGAAAGACAAAACCAGATTTTAGACATTATTAAAGAAAAGACATTTGTAAGGGTAGATGAGTTAGCCTCTTTAGTCTATGCATCTCCTGCTACAATTAGAAGAGATTTAGCTTTATTAGATGAAGCAGGATTAATACAAAGACTCCATGGAGGGGCTAGTCTAATCGGAGCTACTACAGGAGAAACTTCTTCAATCATTAGAAAGCAATCTAATGTATTAGAAAAAAGACATATAGCAATCAAGGCCCTAGATTATATTGAAAATGGAGGATGTTATTTCTTTGATTCATCGACAACAGTAGCAAAAATAGTTCAATTCCTAGGTAAAAGAAACGATGTAACAATAATTACAAACGGATTGGAATGTGGCCTTCAAATTGCTTCTTGCCAAAACTGTAAGGGTTATATAGCAGGCGGAGAAATCCAAAAAAGATCAGCATCAAGCTTTTCTGGGGATGTCATTAATTTTATCAATGGTTTCACTTGCGATGCCTTCTTCTTTTCTTGCAAAGGCGCTTCTTTAGAAAATGGTCCAACCGAAGGAACGGTTGAATCCCAACGTTGCAAGGCTGCCATGTTAAAAAGATCTAGCAAGCATATCCTTCTAGTAGACCATACAAAATGGAACCATACCCATCTAGTATCTAACTGCACTTGGTATAAGGTTGATATAGTAATAACCGACTCCATGCCCCCGCTAGAATTCAAAAAGCTATTCGAAGATTTAAATATCCAGTTAGTAATCGCAGATAAGTGATTTATTTCATCTTTCTCTTTATTAAAAGAATAGATAAATAATAAATAACAATAACGGCACCTACTATAACGTTACTAACGATATATAAGGTGTCTATTTTTGTATTGTTAAAGCAGTTATATAGATATCCATTAAAGAAATTAAAGAGGAAATGAAGGAGAAAGCAATAAATAAACCCGCCTCCATAGGCATATATACTTCCTAAGACAATACCTAATCCAAATGTATAGATAACTTGAAATAGACTAGCAAGGCTAATCCCGTTTAATAAATGAGACAAAGCAAAGACAATAGAAGAAGCCATGATGGATTTATATTTATTCTCGTCGTTGCTAAATATAAATAAACTTCTAAATATTTTTTCTTCTATAAAGGCAGTTAAAAGGCAATCAAAGAAATAGAAAATAAGCTCATTTGAATATGAAAACGATATAATGCCCCCGCTAAATAGACTTATATAATTAGAAAACGGGAACAGGAAAAAGAACGGCAAATAACAGAATGAGAACTTAGATCTTTCTTCCTTTTTGTTATAGCCAAATATGACTAAGAAGGTGAAAAATAATATTTTGACGATGAATCTAATTTTTGCCCCATCAAAAGAAGAATAATTACTTCCTAAAGAAATAAAGCAAAGATAAAGAATGCAAATAATAAGAGATGTGGATACTTGCATTTTCTTTTCCATGCCTAGAATTTTAGATTATCTAGATAAAAATAGGTAGAACATGTATGTATTAAACTTGTTAATTTGCTCTTTTTTGCTCTAGAATAAATCCATGTATCCAAACATCGGCTTTATTGATTCATATTCATTAATGATATTTATAGGGATGATTTTCGTTTTAATTTTTGTTGAGATATATGGCAAGAAAAAAGAACTAAATAGATTACTTGTATCTTATATTGAAATAAATGGAATAATCGCGGTTATAATCGGACTTTTTGGAGCAGTTTTATTCCAAAACCTTTATGACTATATAGAAAATCCAGCTTCATATAAATGGAGTTGGTCAATGACTTTTTATGGGGGACTTATATTTGGGGTCTTATCTTTCTTATTAGGTTATTTCTTAATCATAAAAAGAAAATTTGGCCCGTGTTTAAAAGATCATATTCTTTCTTTTGCCCCTGCTTGTGTTGCTATCGCGCAAGGATTTGGCCGAATTGGTTGTTTCCTTGCCGGGTGCTGTTATGGAAAAGGAACTACTTCCTGGATTGGAATTCATTTCCCAAATGTTCCCGGAAAAGTAATCCCAACTAACTTAATGGAAGCGATATTTATGATAATCCTAGGAATTATTTTATTTATACTCGCTCTTAAAAAAGGCAAATTCGCTGGACCCGTGTATCTATTTTCCTATTCAATATGGAGATTTGTTATCGAATTCTTTAGAGGCGACCATAGGGGTCAATTAATAGGAAACATATCCCCTTCTCAATTTTGGTCAATAATTCTTTTTGCCTTGGGTATTGGATATGTAATTTATCTAATAATAGATGATAAAAGAGTAAGTTTACTTAGAGATAACAAGTAAAGTTCCAATTGCAGTAGCTTCAGATGGTCCCCTATTAACCTTTAACCCAGTTACTTCTTCAGTTAATTTATTCAATATTTCAGCCTTAACGCCTCCGCCGAATATATAAATCGATGAGGCTTTTTTGTTGGTAATCTTTTCTATTCCTTTAATCGCCGTATCATAGGCTTTGGCTAAAGAATGATAAGCGCAATAGAATAATTCACCTATATTAGATGGTAATTCATGTCCATCTTTCCTTAATAAATCATAGATAGCGCCTTTCATTGATAAAGGATTAAGCAATGAACTATCTGATGCATCAAATGTAAATTTATATTGCCTAGATTCTTCTTTACTAGCCTCTTTAACCGCATCTAAAACTGAATCTAATTTCAATTCACGTACTAGATTATTAATAATCCACATTCCAATGATGTTCTTTAGGAATCTAACCTCATTTGGGAATGACAATTCATTAGTAAAACTAGCTTCATAGGCTTCTTTTGTCGCGATTGGCTCATCTAGAAGTATTCCTAATAGACTCCAGGTCCCACTAGAAAGAAGAATATCTCCCTTTTTCGCCCCGGACCCAAAGAAGGCAGCTGCAGTATCATGCTCTAAAGAAGCAATGACTTCGCTTTGATACCCTACTTCTTTCTCAATTTCAGGAAGCAATTTTCCTAAAGAAGTCCCAGCTTCTACTATCGGAGGGAATTGGTTTTCATTTAAACCAAGATTATCTAGCATTTCTTTCGAACATGAATTTCCTCCAGGGGTAAGAAGAGCCCCAGTTGAAAGGATAGAAAGTTCATTTTGGAGGGTACCAGTAAGTAAATATCCTAAATATGAAGGCAAGAAAATAATAGTTTTAGCCTTCTCAAGTTTTCCAGATTTATAATCGCAATAAAGTTGGTAACAAGAATTGAATTCATTAGGTTGTATTCCTGTTAATTCAAATTCTTTTTCAGGGGTTAATAATTCCTTCTTGGCTTGCTTGGTTCTTATGTCCCTATATGAAGTTACGTTGCCTATCCTAGAATTATTTTCATCGAGCAAGGCATAATCTACCCCAAAGGTATCAATTCCAATTCTAGAAGGTATTTTATTGAGTCCCTTAGCCTTTTTCATACCTTCTTTGACATAGGTAAAAAGTTTATCTACATCCCAATAGGCATGTCCGTTCCCATCTTGTACTAAAGGAGTATCAAATCTATAGATTTCCTCGATTTTAAGCTCATTATTCTCAAAATGGCCCAATATGTGACGACCGCTAGTCGCACCGATATCAATTGCTAAATAATATTTCATGCAATAATTATGCTTTTAATTAGACAATTAAAAAAGAGATGAACGCATTATTGAAATACGCTCAAACTAATCCCCATAATCCGAACCTCTTGATTTATCTTCAACAAAAATCAAAAGAGGATCAGTAATATCAAATATTTCCCTATATATGTATCCTTCTCTAGTAATCCAAGGATTTTCAAAATCAGCTGTAAATATAACCTTATGTTTGCTTTTTATGGTTTTATCTATTTCTTCCATAATTAAGTGAAAAGAATCAGGGCGTTTCTCTTTAAATCCCTCTAAACCATCATAAAAACCAGGTTCAACGTAAAATATATTGCCCTCATTGTCTTTATAGCAATGCACTAATTTATTAGCAGGATCTACTATTGGTTCGTAATTATTAAATTCTACATATTCCATAAGTACCTATATTATATAAATGTTGCTCATAAACTCTATATTTTATTATCCAAAAGCAAAGAAAAAATAAGGGTTAGTTGGTAAGCGTAAAAGATTCCCAGACTCGAACTGCAGACTAATTTAGATTATATGATT
>DAVZIW010000106.1:0-5572 GCA_052273085.1 Candidatus Alloenteromonas sp. | reverse complement strand
GCTAACATGTATTATAGAAGACAATATAGGCATTCTTCTTATCTTGATATAGCTTTAAGTTGAATTCCCCATTGTCATTAACATATTTAGTCGCATTTTCTACTAGGATTGAGAATAGTTTTGCTAAGGATTCTCCATTAGCCTTCACCTTTACCCCTTCTGCAATAGAAGAAGTAACCTTGACTCCTCTAGATAGGAAATTAGGTTTAAAAGGAACACAGGAATCTAAAAGCAATTCAGTTAAATCTAGTTCCTCGAATTTGCCTTTATTAATGAATTCCCTGCTTTTAAATAAAGAGATCATATTATTAATAAGGGTGGATAATCTTTTAATCTGGGATTTAGTAGACTGGATATATTCATCATTAGGATAAGTAATATCAAGTACATCCGTATTCGCACTTATTATGGCTAATGGGGTCTTTAATTCATGGGAGGCATCAGTCAAGAATGATTGCTCTTTCTTTTCTAATTCTTCATAAGGAGAGACAGCTTTAGCAGCAAGAAAAGATCCAATTAAAGTAACGGAAACAAAAGTAACAATAGATACACATACTGAAGAATATAGAGAAGAATCCATGACTGCTACTTCACTTCTTGCCTCGACAAATACAAAATAATACCTATCTTCTTCCTCAAATCTATTCCCATAGGAATAAGCAATCCTATTGAAATCATCCTTTTTATAATATGCTTCGCTTATCATGGCCTTCATGTGGCTATAATCAGAAGGGAAATATAAACTTTTATCTATATAGGTATATTTTTCTATTTCATCTTCATGGCCTTTTAATATAAAGCCCGTGAAATATCTAGGCAAGAAGGCAGAACTATCATGAATACTAGATGAAGTTGATGATTCATATATTGTATTGATATAGCCTTTTAATGTGGCTTCAGCCCTAAAAGTAATAGTCAAATTCAAAATAAGGCAAATCAAAAACAATATGGCAAAAGTAACGCCTGAAATTAATATCGATATCCTTCTTCTTAGTTTATAAATCATTTGGCATGTCTAAAGAATAACCGGCACCTCTATTGGATTTGATTATGACTTTAGACCCTAATTGGACTAATTTCTTTCTTAAGGAAGAAATATATACCCAGACAGAAGAGAAATCGGTCTCGGAATCAAAATCCCAGGCTGATTCTAGTATTTGTTGGGAAGAATGTACTGTTTCCGGGGAGCTTAATAATAATTCCATGATTTGGAATTCCTTGTTGGATAAAGAAAGGAAATCTTCCCCACAATATAATTTGTATTTAGCAAGATCGAGAGTCAAATCACCAAACTTCAATAAGTTTCCGACTCCGCCTTGGCTCCTAATGATAATGGCACGAAGCCTAACAATAAGTTCATCAGTAGAGAATGGCTTTGGTAAATAATCATCCGCACCTAAATTGAATCCTTCGATCTTGTCATCAATTTGGCTTCTGGCAGTTAAGAAAATAACAGGAGTCTTAATTCCTTCTTTCCTCATTTGCTTTAAAACTTCATAGCCGTTCATCTTTGGCATATTGATGTCTAGAATGACCGCGTCATAACTAGCCCCATGCAAACAATCCATGGCTTCTTCTCCATCTAGAGCAAAGTCGACCGAATAGTTGGCATTTCTTAGAAGGACCGATAAAGCCTTAACAAATTCTTTTTCATCATCTGCAATTAAAATGCGCATAAATTTACCTCAACAAACATTATTTTATAAAATAAAATGAGAAAAGAAACCATAAATATTCAAAATAGGGATAATAAGTACACTTTTATTAAGAAATTTCTTTCTCTATTTATCATTTTCCTTTATTCAAAAAATGATGAATTTAAATACACGGGTCGCTTAAATTAGAAAAATAAGGCCGCTGCACCAAGTATTCCAGCGTCATTTCCTAGATTAGAAACAACTATTTTTACTTCTGGAGTTCCTTTAAATCCATAATGATAGGAAGCAAGTTTCTTAGTAAGAGCAGAAGTAAGGTATTCTTTTTGGTTAGATACCCCTCCACCTAAAATAATCGCATCTGGTCTAAATATATTTGAATAATTAATTAATCCAATAGTTAGGTAGTCTTCATATAGTTCCACTACCTTAATCGCGGATTCATCACCTTTTTTAGAACATTCAAAGGCAGTCCTGCCATCTACTTCATCGATATTCCCCTTAACGAAATCCCACATCAAGGATTTAGGATTACGCTTCATTTCTTCTTTGCTCATCCTGATTAATCCAGTGACAGAGGCATAAGCTTCTAGGCAACCTTTAAGTCCACATGTACAAGGATAGCCATCCTTTTCAATAATCATGTGTCCCATCTCGGCCCCTTTGCCTTCATTTCCTTCATAAAGGTGGCCATTTAGATATATGCCTCCCCCTACTCCAGTACCTAAAGTTAATAAAATAGAGCTATTAAAATCCTTGCCAGCCCCGAAAGTAGCTTCTCCTAACATTGCTACATTCGCATCATTAGATAATTTGGCTTTCATTGAAGTGACTTCTTCAATAATCCTAACTACTTCATTATTGTTCCAGTGTAGATTATTAGAAAAACAGCATACACCTGTAATCGAATTTATTGATCCTGGGCAACCCATTCCAATCCCAGCAAAATCTTCTTTTTGTTTTCCAAAGCTAGCAATATTATCAAGAATTAGCTTTCCTAATCTTCTAATTGTCTCTTCTTGATCTTCATTATGGATGATTTTAAAACCAAAACGATGAAGGATATTACCTTCCTTGTCTACAAATCCACATTTAATGGAAGTTCCACCTATATCGACTCCAATGTATAACATATCAAACCTCTTTTAATAATTACTAAATAATCTTATATCATTTTCATCAAGATAGTTAACTTGAATATATAAAACTAGTGGATAAATTGGCTTGACCAAGGATATTGGGCTAAAAAATCGCCCCTATAGGAATTAATCGCAGAGATGTTCCCGTTGCAATATTCAAAATAGTCACAGGTGAATTTAGATGGATCTATCGCACAATAATTATGTTTCTTTACTAATATTTCATCGGCATTAACAGCAGCTAGGGAAGATTGAAGATCAGAGAATATCTTATTTAAATAGTCTTGGCTTTGCTGGTTATATTCTTTGTCTCCAAACAAAAGCTGCCCTGCTTCCTTTTTAGTAATACCAGAGCCTCTTTTGCAAATCAAATAGGCAAGGAGTTCCTTAGTCTTGCTGCGTTTAAAGGAAACCGATCCCCCATCGACAAAGAAATCAAAATTGCCAAAGCAGACGGCCTTGATCCTATTCGATCCAAATGATACTGGATAACGTAAATTGTCTAATTCCCTTTTTATGTCTTCAACACTTACTGGCTTATTTATATATCCACTTGGATAGACAGAGAACGCCTTTCCGGCATATTCGCTATATCCAGTGACAAAGATGATATTTATCTTCGGGTTAGTCTTCTTGATGGCTTTGGCAAATTCAATCCCATCCATTCCAGGCATGGCAATATCAGAGAAAATGACATCGACATGGTTATTAGAAGCATAATCAAAAGCACCCTTTTGCTTTAAATAAGGGACCACCGTTGCTTCTGGTACGGCGCTTACTATCGCATTATATAAATACTTAAGGCTATTTTCTTCATCATCTAAAGCAAGGATAATCATTTTTTAACCCCCCCCCGACTGGTTTGAATTTGATTTCGATTTTTGTGCCTTTATTCAGTTCGGAATTAATTTTCATTTCTCCATTAAGCAAGCTAGAGCATAGCTTGATGGAGTTATTAAGGCCAACACTGATTTTATTATCATCATTTTTTATCGGATATTCAAATCCAACTCCATCATCTTCGACAATTATATGTATTAATCCTTCATAATCCTTGTAGGTGGATAATATGACTTTTCCCTTTCCTTCCTTTTGGAAAATCCCGTGCTTAACCGAATTCTCTACCAAGGGTTGAAGCAAGAAGCGAGGGATAAAGAAATCTTTCTCTGCTAAATCCATGACGAAATCTAACTTATCTTTGAATCTACGTTTCTCAATCCTTAGATATGCCATTATGGAATCTATTTCCTTAGTAAATGGAATCAAGGATGAATCGGATAACGAATCGATATTTGAGCGAAGATATTTGGACAAATCCATCGTGGCTTGCTTTGCTTCTTTTGGATCTTCATCACAAAGTACTGCAATGGAAGTCAACGCATTGAATAAGAAATGAGGATGCATCTGCGATAATATAAGTTTCGCATGTGTTTGCAATAATTCTTCCTTATTTTGGGAATAGATATATGTTTCTTCACTTATCATGAAAATAAAGGCAATGGCGGTAGAAATAAACATCGAAACCGTTACGACTGGGAATCTATAGAAGAAGAATTGGGTGATTAAGGCAATCAAACATAATCCTACATAAGCAAATAGGCATATCCTTTGCCTGAGCAATATTTTCTTTCTATAAATAAGTAACAAAATAAGATTAAAAGTAGGTAAGCTAGTTCCTAATATTTGATGGATAATGAAATATTGTCCCCTTGCATAGCTATTATTCGCATCTATCGTGTAATAATATCCGAAGAATAGATTGATAAATAAAGCAATTGAAGCAATGGTAAATATTGTCCAAATGAATATTCTTACTATCTTTAAGTTTGTCCCAGCCTGTTTTAATAAATGAAGGAAATATTCAATAAGGAAGCACCACATCAAATATCCAAATAGATATTGGAAGAATGCAGATACTTCTAGGAAGAATCTAATGTATTTTCCTTCAGTCCCATTCATCCCATAAGATGCGCTTAAAAATAAGGCAAGGAAGAATTCGCAAGCAAATATCCTAGCAAAGTATGGCTTAGTTTCCTTACTTATTGTCTTGACCATGTATAAAACCACAAGGCAAAGCAAGCAAAAGAAGGCAATAAAGCTACTTATAGACATATTGATTATCTTGTAATTAGAAGTACTTAAATAAATCATAATATTGACGAATTTTGCGATTACAAAGCACTAGAGGCTTATCTAGGCTTCCATTTGACTTAAGAATTTAATTTCCTTTAGACGAAGTTAATTCCCCTCTTTCCTTATATATAAATTACGATAAAGAGGTTAGATTTCAAGAGGTTTTATTAAGAATTAATTAAAAAGTTGCTCTTTTTTAACATAAAATCGACCTAATAGGAACGAAAATTGTTATTTTGTTAGCAAAATTAATATGTATAATGCAGTCGGGGTCAAAGGAAAAAATTATGAAAAGAAGTCTCTTTATACCTCTAATTGGACTAGTAATGACTACCGCTATTGTCGGTAGTGGTTTTTCTGTTTTCTACTTCTACGACCATGAAGTTGCAACTAATGCCAATGGCAATGTAGATGTAACCGATAAGATTGATGGTAAGGGATTCATCAAGAAACAATTAACATATATTGACGAAACTGGAAGCGATACCCAAATAGAATTAACTGACTCCACTTTATTTGAGATTTGCCTTGACCAAGGTGAAAAAGATCCATTAGAAATACATACAAATAGCGTTGAAGATAATGGTATTCCTCCTTATAACACCAGGGGAATATATTTTGAAACTAATGGCGGGTATAGGGTTA
>DAVZIW010000105.1:0-5603 GCA_052273085.1 Candidatus Alloenteromonas sp. | reverse complement strand
GGCTAGGAACTAAAATATTTGACTGGTAAGAGGGAAAGAGATTAACAATGGAAGTAATATCAAATCCAGGTTGGATTGAAGTCGTAACTGGACCAATGTTTGCTGGGAAAAGCGAAGAACTTATTAGACGTATTAGAAGACTAGAATACGCGAAAAAGAAGATAAAGGTATATAAGCCTGCTATCGATAATAGATATACATATGGGAAAGTCGAATCCCACTTGCATAATAAAGCAGATGCTATAGTTGTAGCGTCTTCAGCTGATATACCAGATTTAACTAGTAATGAAGTCGATGCCGTTATTATTGATGAAGTCCAATTCTTCGATAATGGAATAATAGAAAAAGTAGACAAGATGGCTAATTCAGGTGTCAGGGTAATTGTCGGTGGACTTGATACTGATTTTAGAGGAGAGCCATTCCCAATCGTAGCCTCTTTACTTGCTAAAGCCGAATTTGTAACAAAGTTAACTGCAATATGTGTAGTTTGCGGTGCCCCTGCTACCATGACCCAAAGAATAATAAATGGGGTTCCTGCCTCGATTAATGATCCAACTGTACTAGTAGGAGAAAAGCAAACCTACGAACCTAGATGTAGACATTGCCATGTAGTAAAAAAGTAGCAATCACGCTACTTTTTTTATTTATCTAAATTATTTTTATCCCTTACATGGAATTCAATCTTACTAGATGCAATCCTGCAGTTTATCATCCCTTCCTTTTGGATTCCAAACCTAGTAAATACATAAGCATCCACTGCTTCCCAAATAAATACCCAGCAGGCAATAGAAATTATTTCCCCAAAGAAATTCCCTTTGGTAAAAAACATAAATAATTCATAGGCGATTAGTAACATTACCCCAAGCAACATACATAAGCCTACGACAATCTTATTTCTTCTTAATCCAACTGAAGACTTGGTAAATTCAAAATTCGCCATCTTGGAAAATAAAGAAGATATATTTTCTATTTCAGGTTCGTTTTCTCTATCGATGATAAATTCAATCGTAACAGGTACACTAGGCTTAATATAACCTATTTCATCTTTAACATGGTCAAATAAAGCCCTATTTATCTTTCTTTTACCTGAATACGGTTCATAGATATCTTCATTTCTTAAATCTACTTTTATATGGGCCCTATTATCTTCTTCAAGTAAAGATGAAGTTACTTCTGCTATGACATTCCTTTTAGATTTCTTTAATTCAGCTAACTCGGTTTTATAAGTTTGCCTTATCTTTCTTACTTCTTCTTTATCCATAATTATTACCTTTTCAATAAATGCTTGGCTAATGAAAGAGATTCGAATATAGAATCATCCATATCTAGATATCTATAAGTAGCTAATCTACCTAGGAAATATACATTCTTTAATTTAGCGGCTTCTGCTAGATAAGTTGCTGCTAATTTGGTATTCCTTTCATCATTAATCGTATAATAAGGAATCATCCCATCTTTAAATGCAGCTGGATATTCTTTGGTAATTATAGTTTGGTCAAGATTAATTAATGTTGGATCAAAATATTTATGTTCGCATATCCTAGTATATCTAGGCTCATTATCGGTATAATTTACGACCGCATTACCTTGATATGACTTTTCATTTAATATCTCTACTTCAAATCTAAGCGACCTATATTCAAGTCTACCCTTACTAAATCCAAAATATTCATCTAATCTACCTGTATATATAATCGTATCGGCTAGATTATCATATTTTTCTTTATCTTCTAGATAATCCTTTTCTAATATGATTGTTGCCCCTTTTAATAGATTCTCGATAAAGGGAGTAAATCCTCCTTTAGGCATTGCTTGATATGGGTCATTAAAATAATTGTTATTGTATTCAAATCTTAAAGGCAATCTTTTTATAATCGATGAAGGTAATTCGTTACAACTTCTCCCCCATTGTTTCTCTGTATATCCTTTAATCAATGTCTTATATATAGTTGGACCTACTAAGGATAAAGCCTGCTCTTCTAGATTATTTATTGGCTTATTTTTATAAGGGGCAGTTTCCTTTTCAATTATTTCTTTAGCCTCGTTTACCTCTTTTACTCCCCAAAGTTCATTAAATGTATTCATATTAAAAGGCATATGGTAATAAGAACCTTTAAAGAATGCCAAAGGGGAATTAATAAAAGGATAAGTCTCTACATATTTATTAAAATAATCAAATATTTCCTTTTTATCTGTATGGAAGATATGGGGACCATAGACATGGACTGGGACATTGTAGATATTGGATGTAAAGATATTTCCACCTATATGGTTCCTTTTTTCTATTACTAATACTTTCTTTCCGGCGTCTAGTAATTCTCTAGCTAAACTAGCCCCAGATAATCCTGCTCCGACGATTAAATAATCAAATTGCTTTTTCATATGTATTATTATGTCTACTTTATATAGATAAAGTCATTACTTTTTGCATTAAGTAAGTCATAAGGATAAAATTTGTCTATATGAAACAGAATCTAAATTACTCCCTTTCTTTTAAAAAAGGATTTGATAAAGCCGACATTAACCCTTTTAAAGGAGAAAAAGTTGACTTGCCACATCAAGCAAGAATT
The DNA here is from genome assembly GCA_052273085.1 of Candidatus Alloenteromonas sp. Taxonomy (GTDB): domain Bacteria; phylum Bacillota_I; class Bacilli_A; order RFN20; family CAG-826; genus Alloenteromonas. Next base: position 3,033 of record DAVZIW010000105.1, on the reverse strand, counting down.
TCCCCTTCTTATCATTATTTTAATGATGAGTATTATAAAGGGACTTATACATATCAAATTATCTTTGATGATGAATATCCTGGTTTACCGACAAAGATACTTCATCTAGAAGGAGCAATGTTAAAGGCAAGGTGTTATATAAATTCAAATTATGTAGGTGAACAAATTAGCGGTTACCTACCAATTGAATTTAGTTTGACTAACCTCATAAAGAAGAAAGACAATGTCTTAACCTTGGTAGTTATTTCAGATGAAGATGAGGATATCCCTCCTTTTGGACATCTAACTGATTATCTTTGCTTTGCCGGCATTTACCGTGAGATGTATTTATATTCTTATCCAACTAGATATATTTCTTCTTTTTATGTAAATGCTTCTAGTAACGGTAAATTAGATATCCATATCGATTATGTTGGGGAAGTCATAAATAAGCCGGTGTTCCAACTTAAAAAAGGTGATGAATTAATAAAAGAATTTAGCGAAACTTCTTTGACTATAGAAAATATCACCCCATATTCATTAGAAAATCCTTTCTTATATACTTTCAATATTATTTATGAAGGAGAAGTCTATTCTTCTAGGATTGGCTTTAGGGATATCGAATTTAAAGTAGATGGCTTCTATCTAAATAAGAAGAAGATAAAGCTAATAGGAATGAATAGGCATCAGACTTATCCTTATATAGGAGGGGCTGCGACTAAGTCTCTTCAAGGAGAAGATGCCGATTTCATTAAATATAAATTAGGATGCAATTTGGTAAGAACTAGCCATTATCCTCAAAGCGAACATTTCCTTTCTAGATGTGATGAAATTGGGCTCCTTCTAATTGATGAAATACCAGGTTGGCAACATATCGGGGGAGAAAAGTGGAAATCCAACTGCATCGATTTTGCTTCTAGAATGATCAAAAAAGAAAGAAACCACCCCTGCTTAATTTCTTATGGATTAAGGATAGATGAATCTAGAGATGATGATGAATTATATGGAAAGATTAATAAAATCCAAAAAGAATTAGATCCATATAGATATTCTTTAGGAGTAAGGAATTTCAAGGGTTCAAGTCTAAAAGAGATATCTATGCCTATAATGATTTTTCTTGTAGTAACATTAGCCATGGATTAGATGAACCTTCCACTTATAACCAAAGCAAGCCTTCATTCGTAAGCGAACATTCTGGCCATACTTTCCCTGTCAAAAGTTTCGATTCCATCTATAGAATCAAGGAAGGAATATTAAGACATCTACGTATATTAGACGATACTTATAAGCATAAAGATTCGCTTGGTTCAGTTACTTGGTGTGCTTTCGATTACAACACGAAAAGAGATTTTGGCTCAGGAGATTGCATCTGTCATCATGGGGTAGCTAATATTTTTAGAAACGAAAAAGATGTAAGTTACGTCTATTCTAGCCAAAAAGATGATGAAATAATCCTTCATCCATTAGAAATGTTTAATGCAGGTGATTTAGATGAAGCTAGATTCAATAGGATTCTAGTACTTACTAACTGCGATTATATTTCTTTATCTATCGGGAACGAATTTGTATCTAATTTCTATCCAGATAGCCAAAATTATCCAAACTTGAAACATCCTCCGATTATCATCGATGATTTAATCGGGACTAGATTCAAAGATGATAAATTTAATAAAAAAGAATCCAAATGGGTAAAAGACGCCTTAAATGAAGCCTGTTTTGACGGGTTCAATAATCTTTCTTTTAAAACTAAAATCAAGATTGGGTTATTAATAGCAAAATACCATCTTTCTTTCCCTGATTTATCGGATTTATTTACTAAATATATCGGGGGATGGGGTGATAAAAATAGGAAATTCATCATCAAGGGATATAAAAATAACAAGGAAGTCGATGTAACTTGCTTCTCTTCTTTTGATCATTATGAATATAGCTTTAAATCGAATAAAAATATTTTAAGAAATGAATCTAGTTACGATACGGGGATAATATATGTTAAAAAAGTTGACCAAGATGGCCATATTTTACCTTATGATTTCTCTCCTATTTCAGTCAAAACAAAAGGACCTATTAGGTTATTAGGTCCTTCTATGATTAATCTAGAATCCGGATCTACTTCTATTTATGTTGCCTCTACTTTATTAAAGCAAGAAGAAGAGGCCAAAGTCATATTAGAAGGAGAATTCGGGACTAGGGAAATCAAATTTATTGTACGGTAGTTTCTTTTCTTTTCTTGATTTCCTTGACAATGAAATCATATTTTTCTTCATCTATTTCATAGAAGAAATGGACAAGAATATAAGATGCTGCTAATAGAATTATAGTAGCTCCAATCATCCATATACCCATGACGATTTTTGGTTGCCTTGCTACTTCATTAATAATTGAAGTTACCTTAGTAGCAGCTTCATTAGCGTACATATCAGCATTATCCGGATTAGCAGCTGTTTTAGATGCTAGCTCAGATTGGGTTTCAGATATTTGTTGGGTAACTCCATAAATACCAGCAGAAAGGAAAGTAACTAATATAATTCCTTTTTGGATAGCGCTAGATAATTTAGCGGTAAATGGCCTCCAGCTAGATACAACCGCTTCTTTTCTTTCGTTATATTTATATTCGCCATATTCGATAGTATTTTGAAGCATGACAATTAGAACCATGTAATAGATTCCTTCAGCCCCAAAGAATAATAACGGAGGTATATATAATAATGATAAAGTTCCTCCAAAAGCCCAACCTAGACCACCACCTGCGCTTGGATTATATGCAAGTGGCTTATCACCAAATATAGGGAATCCAACTAGGAAAAGCATAATATAGGCAGCTAAAGCAATAAAGAAAGTCCAAGTCAATAAGGTTTGACGTTTAAATTTATCGATTAATGGCTTGAATAAGAATTGGGCGAATAAGGTGCCTAATGCATACATTACGGTAAATATAAGCATGATAGATCCACCAGTTTCTCCTCCATACCCATAAGATAAATAGAAATAATTCGAGCCAAAAGATACGACTAATGAACAGGCTGTATAATAAAATAGTAGCGACAAGACAAT
>DAVZIW010000104.1:0-5634 GCA_052273085.1 Candidatus Alloenteromonas sp. | reverse complement strand
CCTTGAAAATAGAGAAGAAAGCATTGAGCAATCCAGAATTGCCACTCATAAAGAAATCCCCATAACGAACCAATAATGACAGTTGATAACATATTGGGGATATAGAAGATGAATTTGTAGGTTATTACTTCATGCTTCTTTAGCCTGAAGCGAGTAAGGCTAACGGCAAACAAAACCGTAAGGAGGATGATTATTACTTCTTTTATGGCAGTAATGGCAAAGTCATTGCCAACCGCTTTCCAAAATACTGGATCGGTAAGTACTTTCTCGTAATTAGCAAACCCAATCCATTCCTTCTTTGTATAGCCTCTCCAATTGGTAAAAGAATCAAATACGGATTTGATTATCGGGTAGACGCAGAAGAATAAATAGATAGCAAAAGGAAGAAGGCAGAATATTGTGGCAAAAGCAATCTTGCTGATATTGAAATGCTTCTTCTTTATTTTGCTTCGAGAAAGTACTTGTTCCATATTTATTTAATTAGAAGTTCCTGTCTTTAATTTCTTGGACCGCTGCAGCTTTAATGGCCTTGCAAGCATCATCGACTGTATAGGTTTTCCCGTTTAAGTGGGCATTTACCAAACTATTGACGGCATCGTTGATAGCCTTATCGACACCACCCCAAGTTCCATTATTTGCTTTATGTGCATATTTAGGATTATTGAATACTTCTTGGGTATATTTCAATACATCGGTGACATTCTTGTCATTTTCCAAATCAAGTTTGACTACCGATGGGGAATCAGAAGCATAGACAAATTGCTTTTGGACATCATCTCTATATAAGATAGAAAGGAATTCTTTGGCAGCCTTCTTGTTTTTGGCATTGCTAGCAACGGCGCAGGTAATCGAAGAAGTAACTATGCTTTGCTTTGATTTTACTAATGGGGATGGACAGAAGCGCATATTGAATCCATCAGGGATGGCACTATTGCCATTATCGGCTTTAGACATTTCAGAACGTAGCCATAATCCATTTGGAATAAGGGCGGCTTTATGTCCCAGCCATTCCATTTGGCTGGATGTATGGTTTAAGGAAAGGCATTCGGAAACCGTATATTCATTTAAGGAAATATAGTCGTTGAAGCGATTCATTACTTCTTTGAATTCAGCACTTTCATAGACATCCGCATCAAGGCAATTCATGACTCTATTAAAGAATTCATCACCCATTTCAGCAAAAGCAGGTACTAACATACCTTGGGTAAGATATCCGCTATATACGCCTGGATAGATTAGGTTTCTTATTTCATTAGTGGCTTTGCCTGCAAAAGACTTTAGTTCATTATAATTTGTAGGCATGGTCCACTTCTTTTGACTAAACAAGGCATCGTCATACCACATACCATAGGCATTAAGAAGCAATGGAGCTCCATAAGTAATGGTCTTATTGGAATTAGAATCAGTATATTTAACCCAGTAAGAAGAATCGACTTTGTCTTTGATTAAAGTTTCTTCACCTTGGACTTTAGCAGTTTCTAGCCATGGAGTTAAATCTTCTAGAAGACCTTCGCTAAGCCAGTTAGGTTTATCGATATCGCTACCATCAAGGAAGACAAAATCAGGTTCGTTCCCGTTTTTCCAACTATCGGCAAATGTCTTATTGACGTTATTGTCCATATTGGCAATTACGGTATATTTATCGCCATAAAGCTTATCAAATTCTTTTAGGGCATATTTCCATGGGGCATTGCCATAACCACCAGTGAATATTTGGAGGGTAAATTTGTCGCTAACGCTATCTTCGCTAGTTGTAGATGTATCTCCACCTCCAGAAGAAGATGTACAGCTTGCTAATAAAGCCGTAACGGCGACAAGTAGAATGCTTTGTTTTTTCATAAATACCTTTCTTGGCTATTTAGCCTTTTTTATTTTTAAGGCAACAATCAATATTGCTACCATTGAAACAATTTCAATTCCGGCAATGCTAGTCCCGATTATTGGGAACAATAGATTGCTAGATTTATCCTCAGGAACAATTGGGTTATCTGGGGTTGGATCTATTGGATTATCAGGTTCAACTGGAGGAGTTGGGTCTAATCCATAAGTATTCGCTGGCATTAAGCGATATAGATATGAGGTTTTTGCATCGAAAGTCACTTCAAATGAAGATATGTCCTGTCCAATAAGCTTGTTATTAAATACATCATAGACATCATATTTTCCTGGCAAAGATATGACCCTTTCCCCTCCATAAGGAGAATCGATACATAGATATCCATTAGATGAGAAGACTACATCAGAATAGGAAGTATCATAGATATGGCATCCTAATTTCTTCATTACATTCCTGATGACATGGCTAGGAAGATGCCCGACAGAAGAGAATATAGATAAATAGGAACCTCCATCTTTAGTCTCTACTTCTTTATAGGCTAGACCATTATAATCGGTATCGCTAATCTTGCCTAATGAAGTTGCATTACTATCTTTAACATAGGCGACTGGATTGACTTCCTTGATTTCGGTTTTGCCATAATGGTAGCCCTGGATTCCTTCGATAAGAGGGTCAATGCTAACTGAATCAATAGTTACGGCCGTAGTTACTGCACCTGGAGCAAATTCAACTTGCATATCAACTAAGGAAGATACATTGGAGGCACTCATCGAGCCGTCTTGTCCGTATATTCCAGGAGTACCGCACCAAATAATGGCAGTACCATTCTTTTTGCAAATGTTATTTATTCCATCAATAGTTTCTTTATCAAAACGATTGCCGACAATTAGGAATACCTTGTAATCCTTGACTAACCCTTTCTTTAAATCGCTAGCTAGATAAGTATCGTAGCCTGCCCCAATATGGGCCAAGTCTTCCTTTTGCCTACTTAGATTTACCTCAAGCGCACTATAAGAAGCACCGAAGTTATAGGCATAATCAGAAGGCATCTTATCTTCGATGATGAAGGCTACATCATGATTATTGGTATTATCTATATATTTAAGGGCATATTCATATTCCTTCATCAAGATAGAAAGGCAATTATATATTTCCTCATCATGATACCAACCACCCGTCATATCATAAATCCAGCTGCCAGCACCAGTAATCAAGACATTGCCGGCATCTCTTTTTATTAGATTGATCGTATCTTCTAAAGTATATGTCTTGCCCCACTCATCCATCTGGGAAGGAGATTGGTCAGGCATATCGACGTTGACAGTTCTTTCGTCAAATTCAGTTAAACAAAGCTTTCCTGCGTTGACGATAGAAGTAACTGCCTGCATATAGGAATTGCTATATCCAGAAATCCTAGTCATATAGGAAATTGGGCCACAGAAGAAATCACAGTTACTATCCTTTTCAAGTAACCTAGCAAATTGGTTATTGCCAATCCCGCTGCTTTCGTAAGTAAGGGCATTGGTAATATAGCCTTGGTAAGTTCCGGCAAGCCATTTGCCGTCGGATACCTCTTTAACTACATTAGAGAAAGATAATATAGAGTCGGTGACATTCTTTCCCTTGAAATCTTGATAATCAAGTACATTTCTTTGCTTAATGCCATCAAGAAGCGAATCATAGGTAAGAGGTTCTCTTTCCCCGAATCCAGGGATAGTGGCATTATCGAAATTGACAAGCTTATTGCCCCATGCTAATTGAAGGGCTTCGTTAGTCTTGTATTTTTCTTTTAGGAATTCCCTAAATCCATTTTGGGCAACTTTAGAGAAATCGGCGCAGTTTCCTAATTCCATTCCATATTCTTGCCATTCATAGGTTGCACCTTGGGCAAACTTGACGGCAAATATATGGGCAGCATAAGGCATGGATTTCATATGTTCCAATACGGCTCTCATGTATTTTGATATATCTTTTACCCAGCGTTTAGAAGCATAGGAAACCGAATCCGTTCCCCCTTTAGCAGAAAGTGCTCTTTCCTCTGGATATTTATTTAGCCACCATGAAGGAGGATCACAGCTAATCATTACAAGCAATTTAGCCTTAGGTGCACCAGATAAAGTTGTATAAATCGTGTTGTCGAATGGCTCGAAATTATATTCGTTATCATCTGTCCAGGTAGATATGCCTGTAATTGTATCTACAACCTTATTGTTGCCAACAGAAAGCAACTTGACTCCAGATTCATACATCTTGGTCGCATATACTGGCTTAAAGTATTTGAGTCCATCACTCTGCATGAATAGATATGGGGCGTAGTCTTCTTTCCCAATCCTAAGTTTAGTCACGCCTCTTTCATTAATGATTTCGGTTTTCTCCAATTTGATTTCAGTAGGGAGGAACCTGACATAATATCCACGTAATTTGTTATTAGAGAAATCTGGATTATTGACCAATTTGATTTGTTCTTCATCAAATTGAAGCATATAGGAGCCTTCTTCCATATAATCGGGAATGTCGACTTCATATTCAATTGTAGTAGGAGTGTCTATTTCCCAAGAAAGCATATCCTTCCCGCTAGTTTGACGTAATGTTGACTTAATCGGGCTAGATTCGTCATTATCGGAAGAATACTTCTCCCAGAAAGAAACACTTAGGCTAAATGGCTTTTCTATCTTTTCCTTTATCTTCCAAGTCAAAGATAGTTTCATGCTTTCCCCAAGCTTTACTTCTTTTGGGAATATTGCATTAGTCAATTCGAATTCAGGAACCGTAGTAGCTAAGGAGATAAAAGGAATAGACCCCCAAGGCATAGATCCAACCGGGCCAACTATATAGACTTTATGCCAACTAGAGTCATCATAACCGATTTTAGTCCAGCTTAGGTCTTCATTAGTTAGGTATTGCTCATTCAAATCAATCCCTTTGGCAGTCAAGGTATCTTTTCCTGAATAGATGGATATAGTCCTTCCTGATTCGGTAATGATAGTTATCTCGAACAATAAGCCTGAATAATATGTCCCGTTATAGACCCTGCAGGCAAAGATATTGGTGCCTTCTACTAATTTATCGGTTACATCGATAATGCTAGGAGAGGACCAGACTCCACCTCTACCGAATCCATATCCATTTAGGTATGGGAACCTAACGTCATCTGCCGTAACTTGTAAGCTAGCAGAGGCAACTTTTTCGCTTAATTCGAAAGTCTGCCTATACCATCTATTTTGATAAGCCGCATCATTAGTTATATCAGCATCAGGATAAGTAACCCACTGTCCAAGCCAACCCGATTCGTCATTTGGAGAATAAGATTTAACCGCATGGATATTATCAATAAATAAAGATGAAGAAGAACTAAATGTGATATAGGCCTTAACCCCATGTTTTATTGTTACTTCGATTGATTTTTGTTCCAAGGTAGTAGTGACATCGAATCCTTTTTCAACAGTCTGAATCAAAGTATTGGATGTATCGAATATCTCGAATTTGATATTACCCCTGCATTCTTTTTCACTTTTCGCATCAAAGGTAAACGTATAGCCATAGCCACTTAAGAACCTGTTCCAAGTTGTAACGGCATTGCCACCTTCTTCAATTAATAAGCCGTCCTCGCTAGCTTTAGCGTTATCTAGTTTCCAATTTTGGAACCCTAGAGAAGAATTTGGGAAAGAGAAAGTTTCATCAAAAACATCATTTCCGGTCTTGATGCAATATGCCTTATCAAAATAAACATCGGCAGGACCATATTTGATAACGATTGTAAGTTTTGCTTTAGCGGCATTGTTTTTAGTCTGCAGTTC
>DAVZIW010000103.1:0-5641 GCA_052273085.1 Candidatus Alloenteromonas sp. | reverse complement strand
TGGAATCAGTCAGAACAATGAAAGAAAGATCAAACCTATCTGTTGCTGCACTTCGTGCTTTGGTCATCGATGAGACCAACAAAGCCAAAAGCGGACACCCTGGAATGGCATTAGATATTGCTCCTGCAATGTATGCCTTGTTTAGGGATCACCTAGTTGCGACCCCAAATCATCCTGACTGGGTCAATAGAGATAGATTCGTCCTCTCTAGTGGACACGTTTCCTCTTTATATTATGCGATGCTTCATATTGCTGGATATGATGTCACCATGGATGATTTAAAATCATTCAGGCAACTTCATTCCCGCACCCCAGGACACCCTGAAGTTGGTGTTACTAGCGGAGTTGATGCATCTAGTGGACCTCTAGGACAAGGTATTGGGCAAGCCGTTGGTATGGCAATAGCAGAAAAAGCTATCGCTGCTAGCTATAAAGAAGGCAGCCGCATCATGGACCATTATACTTATTGTATTTGTGGTGATGGATGCCTTGAAGAAGGGATTTCCCAAGAAGCAATATCGATTGCAGGCCATAATAGGCTCAATAAATTGATTCTTATCTATGATGAAAATGGTTCGACTTTAGATGGGCCAACTTCTGATTCCCTCTCTGAAAACGTCAAATTACGCTTTCTTTCAAGCGAATGGAATGTCCTTGAGGTAAATGATGGTAATTCCATCCAATCAATCTCCCAAGCCATTAGCAAGGCCAAAAGAAGTAAATGCTTCCCTACCTTGATTATTGTTCATACTAAAATCGGATATGGTTCCAAAAACGAAGGAAGCCATGTAACTCATGGCGAACCTTTAGGAATCGAAGATGGGAACAATGCCAAGAAGAAATTTGGCTATGATTATCCTGAATTTAGCGTCCCTAGCGAAGTTTATGAAGATTTGAAATCAACTTTCGTTGCTAGAGGCGAAGCCGCTTATAAAGCCTATGCCGAGGGATTTGCCTCTTATAAGAAGTTCCACGAAGAAGATGCAAAGATGTTTTTGGCTTCTTTTGGAAAGGAATTCTCTTCTTTGGCAAATAATATCGAACCTATCGAATATAAAGAAACCGAAGCAAGTAGGGCAACTTCTGGAAGATGCCTAACTTCTTTCTATAAAACCGTCCCATTCCTATTTGGTGGATCAGCTGATGTTGCTGGATCTACTAAAACCAATATCAAGGGAGTGGAGATGTTCACCAATACCAATCCTGATGGACATGATATGCATTGGGGCATTCGTGAATTTGGCATGGCAAGTTGCTGCAATGGCATTGCCTTGCATGGCGGACTCAAGCCATATTGTGCCTGCTTCATGGTATTTGCCGACTATCTAAAACCTGCGATTAGGATGGCTGCCTTGCAACATCTAAATGTCGTCTATATCTTTACCCATGATTCAATTGCAGTTGGGGAAGATGGCCCAACCCATCAACCAATCGAGCAATTAGCAATGCTTAGAAGTATTCCAAATATCAAAGTCATTAGACCTGCTGACCAAAAAGAAGTCATGGGAGCCTATAAAGAAGCCTTCTTATCGGATTTTAATGGACCAGTCTGCTTGATTTTATCTAGGCAAAACCTTCCATTATTAGCTAATAGCGATGAAAATAAAGTCAAAGAAGGCGGATATTTCATTTCCAAAAACAAAAATAGCGATTGCCTATTAATAGCAACTGGAAGTGAAGTTAGCCTTGCTCTTGATGCTGCCTCCATCCTAAAAGAAAGAGGAATAATTGCTGATATAATTAGCGCCCCATGTCTAGAAACCTTATATAAAAATAAGGAAATGATGGATGAAATCGAAGCTTATCCTTATGAAAAGCGTATTTCTATTGAAATGCTTTCTACTTTTGGCTGGGGTAAATTAGCTAAGCATAATATCGGCATTGATGATTTCGGTGCTTCTGGAAAACCAGCTGATGTCTTATCTAATTTTGGTTTTAGCAAAGAAGCAATCGCAGAGAAAGTTGCTCTTCTATTATTAAAAAAGTAAAATCTAATTATGAAAAACTATGTAATGATAAATAATTATGGAAGGTTAGGGACGATGGGCATTTCTACCAATGCCATTGCTTCCATTGCCACTAAAGCGGTAAATTCCTTTAGGGGAGTATCCATTAAAAGCAAGAAAGCCTTATTTTCCGTTGATAAAGGGGTTAAGGTTACTTTAGGCAAAGATGGCAGGGCCATCGTTAGTATCGATGTCATCCTTCCTTCTATTTCACCAGTAAAGACTACTTGTATAAATATCCAAAAGGAAGTAGCCTCTGCTATTTCGTTAATGTGTGACACTGTCCCATATGATGTAAAGATTAAAGTAGTGAAGGTCGCATGAGCCAAAATAGATTTGATAAAGCTCTTATCCGATATCAAAAATTTTCTTTGCTTCCTTTAATAATCTCTTTAGCATCGTTTTTTGCTAGTCTAGTCTATCATTTAGCCTCTAAACAAGGGGCTTTTTTAATGTTTTACTTTTTAACTTATTGTTATTTTGATGTAGCGATATTCTTTGTATTTTCTGCTTTATTAATATTAGTTGGACTGGGGGCGAGCTTATTCGCTGCCAAAGGAAGAGTTATCTATTTAATAATATTCACTTCGTTCTATTTTCTTGATTTCATCTCTATTTTCTTCTCTTCTTTTGCTGGGAATGAATCTAATTATGTAGCATCAATTTTAGTCCATGTTGTTGTCTTATCCTTATTAGGATTAGGCATTTTCTTCTACTATTTGGCTAAAAAAGAACTAATTGAAGAAAAAAAAGAAGTTAAAATAAGAAGTTGATAATGAATTAAGAAAGCATAAATGATAGAATTTCACCTTGTAAAAGGAAGTAATTATGGACGAAGAGCTTGATCTAACTGAACCTAGCAGCGAATTAGGAAGAAATAAACTCCAAAAAGTAACAATGGAAGTACTTTATGCCGTTTTAACCTATATTGATATGGGCGAGGCGGTTGATGTTGAGAATATTATCTCTTCATTATTTGAAGAAGATTACGAAGATTGCCCATTTTTTACTAAAGCCGTCACGATTATGGCCATCAAGAAATATGATGAAATAATCAAGACTTTCAATGCGAATATGCGTAAATGGACATTTGATAGACTAAATAGGGTCGAACAAGCCATATTGATGCTTGCCTACGTTCATTTCTATTATGTCGAACCAGATGTTGATAAAAGTGTTGTCATCGATGTTGCCATCAAATTGGCTAAATCTTATCTAGACATGGGATTTGATAAAGTCAAAAACAAGGAAAAAGGCGATTATCAGTTTGTAAACGCCATCCTTGATAAGACTTTGGTTAGGAAATAACATGGAGAGTAAGGAATTCCTCTCTATTACTGAATTCAATTCTAGAATCAAGGACTATCTTGAGTCGAGTTCCTTATTTAAATTTGTCTATCTACGTGGCGAAATATCAAATTTCAAGGTATATCCTTCTGGACATGCCTATTTTTCTTTAAAAGATGATAAATCTCTTCTATCTGCGATGATGTGGTCAAATAGGAGAATGGGACTTAAATTTGAGCCAAAAACGGGTGATGAAGTAATCGTATGTGGTTCGATAAATGTCTATCCTCCTAGGGGTTCATATTCATTTATAGTCGATAAAATGGAACTTTATGGGCAAGGAAACGAAGCCTTGAAGCTAAAGTTACTATATGAAAAGCTAGCCAAGGAAGGGCTTTTTGATCCTTCTAAAAAGAAGAAAATTCCTCTTTTCCCAAATAGGATTGGAGTCATTGCCGGGGCGAATTCGGCCGGATTAAAAGATATAGTCCATAATATTTGCCTTAGATATCCTTTGGTCCAAATATATGTTTTCCCTTCTTTAGTGCAGGGAAAAGATGCTCCTAAAGACTTACTTAGGGCATTAGATTTAGCTTCTAAAGCAAATCTAGATACTCTTATCATAGGTAGAGGCGGAGGCTCTAGCGAGGATTTAAGCGCGTTTAACGACGAAAACCTTATAAGAGCCCTTTATAAGTGTGAAATCCCTCTAATTTCGGCTGTAGGGCATGAAATAGATACGACTCTTACTGATTTAGTCGCAGATAAAAGGGTTTCGACCCCAACAGGGGCTGCAGTAGCATCTACCCCAAATAAAGATGATTTGTTTATTAGATTAGACCAGTATCTAGAGTCTATAACAAAAATAGTCTCTAATAAGATTGATCTATATTCTTCTAAACTTGCTGGATTGTCATCTAGACCATATTTCAAAGATCCTTCCGCTTTATATTCGCAGAAGCTAGATTCGCTTTCTAAACTAGGCCATAGACTTGATTTAGCCTATAAAAATAGTGTAGAGAAGGCAATTTCTAGATTAAGCGAACTTCAAAATAGACTTAATTTACTTAACCCTGAAAACGTGATAAATAGGGGATATTCGTTAACTTTGAATAAAAATAACAAACCTATCCAGTCGATAGAAGATGTAGAGATAGGGGAAGAATTAATAACTAAGGTAAAAGGTGGTATAATCATCAATGCAGTTAAAGATAAAAAGAAGGAGCAACAGTAATGGAAAAGTTTGAGACTAGGCTAGCTAAACTAGAAGAAATCGTTAATAAACTTGAGACAACTACCTTGCCTCTAGACGAGACTTTATCTCTTTTCAAGCAAGGGAAAGAATTAATTAAGACCCTGGAAAACGATTTGCAGACTGCAAAGAATGAAATCGTAACTGTTACGGAAAAAAGTAAATAACTGATTGATAATTAGTAGTTTTCTAGTATATGAAAAAGTCCGATAAAAACGACATAATCAGCATAAAAACGTTAAAAGGGGAAGAAGAACTAAAATCATTGAATTATAAGCAAGTTGACTCGCTTTGTTCTTCTATTAGAAACGAAATAATTGATGCTTGTTCAAAATATGGAGGCCATCTCTCTAGCAATCTTGGGATTGTTGAGACTACAGTTGCCTTGCATAGAGTTTTTTCGTTCCCAAAGGACAAATTGATATTTGACGTCGGACATCAATGCTATACGCATAAGCTTTTATCAGGCAGAAGCCTAGAAAACCTCAATATGCCAGGCTTTTCTAGCGGTTTCCAAAAGATTAATGAATCTATTTATGATCCATATGAGGCGGGCCATTCATCTACTTCGATATCCGCTGCCGAAGGCTTTGCTATTGCTAGAGATTATAAAAATGAAAAGTATGAGATTGTCGCATTAATTGGAGATGGCTCTATTGTTAATGGGCTTTCTTTTGAAGGATTAAACGACTTAACCGCGAGAGGGCATAAAGTAATAATCATATTAAATGATAATGACATGGCTATTTCTCAGCCTGCCGGCTCTGTTTCTAAGCTATTCAGAAGAGTTTCTTCTGGCAAGGCCTATAATTCGCTTAAGGCTAAATATCGTAGATTCCTTTGTTCTACTAGGGCAGGACAAAGGCTATATAATTTTTCAACTTCAATAAAAAACTCGATAAAAAGGGCACTTGTTCCTATTACTTTGTTCGATAATCTTGGCTATACATATATCGGACCAATAAATGGACACGATGTAAAAGCTATCGAAAAAGGATTAAAAAGAGCGTTAGTATGTACTAAATCGGTTATAGTCCATGTTCGCACAATTAAAGGCAAGGGCTATAAATTTGCTGAAAACGATAAGAGCGGGTAT
>DAVZIW010000102.1:0-5656 GCA_052273085.1 Candidatus Alloenteromonas sp. | reverse complement strand
AATATCGATAAACTTGATTTAGATAAGATCTCTTCTTTATTTAATGTAGTCGAAGATAAAAATATGACTCCAGCTACCTATAAAGAATCAGTTATGGATTTTATTGGTATCGAGAAGCTTCTTTTCTCTAGAAGTGGAGTTAAACGTATCTTATTTAGACTTACTGGTAAATATTCTTTGGCCATGGCCATGTCTTATCCTCATTTTTATAAAAAGGCTGATTATTTCGATGTCCTTAATCTAAAAAAGAATAGTTGGAAAGACCCATCTACATTAGTTACATCAACTGATTCAATTCTTGATTTAATGGATAAGGCGAAGAAAGAATTTATCGAGTTCTATCCTCATCTAGTTAATATAGATAAAGATACGATTAAGTCTTATTGCAAAGATCTAAATCACGATGGGACTCCTTTTAAGGATAAGAAGAGAGAATATTCCATTTGTTTTAGGTAATATTGCTATAAATTTATTGCCACTTTCCTTATAATAAGGAAGTATGGCGAATGTCAAATTAAAATCGTCAAATTATTTCGGGTTAGTTATACGTAATAACTGCAAGACTCTTTTTGTTCGTGAGGATAAAACTAGCCTTTTTCATTTCCCTGGTTCTTCTATTCAATCAAAAAAGGAAATCAAAGATAAATTAGCTAGCCTTTTATCTAGAAAATATGAAGGACGTGTATCAATTAAAAAGATATATGAACCTGTATATTCTTATTCTTCTTCTACTAGGACTTCTTTGTCATTAGTTTTGGCTACCGAATTAGCCCCTTTACGTTTCCCATCTTCTTTTGAAGTCAGGTTCCTTTCATTGAATGATAGGGAATTAATTGATCCGCTAGATTATAAGGGACTAGAAAAGATAATGATTTATGATGCTCCTAATAAAAAAGAATTATCCGCGAATGATTATAAAGAATTAATCGAATTAAAGAAGGCGATTGATTTTTATTCTTCTAGGATTGATAAAGATTCAGTTAAGGAATTAAAGGAATTCATCGATTATAGCAATGATAAAACTTCATCAATGAAGGCTTTCTTGTTCTTATTAAAAGAAAATGGGTTAAGCAAGGAAGAATATCTAACCTATCTAAAAAGGAAGCCTAGATAAATGAAAACTTTCCTTCGTCCTGGTTTTTACCAAAAACTAATTATTGGTTTATTAATATTAACCCAGCTAGGTTTAGCCATTTTTTTATTTGTTAAATTATCTTCTTATTCAGAACAATCCCAACTTGCTTTCTATATCATCCTTTCTTGTGTTTTTTTTCTAAATGTAGCGATTTCTAGCTATATCATTAGTTCTAAATCCCCTGATTCATATAGATTGGCCTGGCTTTGGGTTACTAATTGCATCCCTTTATTAGGAGCGATTACCTATATTGTCTTTGCTAATAAACAAACTTCAAAAAGAAAAAGGAAGATGGTAAATAGATATATCCGTCCTTTAGAGAAAGAAGAAAGCGAACCAAAGGCCTTAGAAGAATTAAACAATAAATATCCTGCATATGTACCTTTATCAAATTACCTTTTCTTTACTAAAGGGGGAGGGATATTCTCTGATACTTCGATTACTTATTATCCTTTAGGTGATTTTGTCTTAGAATCTTTATTAAGAGAATTATCTTTGGCAAAGCATTACATATTCATCGAATTCTTCATTATCGAAAAAGAAGGATATTTCTGGAAGCAAATTCATAAGATACTTGTCGATAAAGTTAAAGAAGGAGTGGATGTCAGGGTAATTTATGATGATGTCGGCTCTTTATCAGTTGCCCCATATCATTTTGACAAGGAATTACAAAAAGAAGGGATCAAATGCCATAAATTCAATCCATTGCGTCCATTTTTGGATATTAGGCAAAATAACAGAGACCATAGGAAATTGGTAATTATTGATGGACATACTGCCTTTACTGGTGGATTTAATGTCGCGGATGAATATATAAACAAGAAAGAAAGATTTGGACATTGGAAAGATAACGGAATCATGATTAAAGGAAAGGCAGTTACTTCCTTTACGATGATGTTTCTTTCTAATTATGTATTCTATTTTGACCCGAAAGAGCAAATCGATAAGAAATATTATTCTTCTTCAACCTATATTTCTGAAATCGGTGGATATCCAAAAGGAAATGGTCTAATCCAACCGTACTGCGATCTTCCATTTGATTCGAAAGCAGTTGGGGAAAGGGTATATCTAGATATAATCCAACGTGCTAAAAAATATGTATATATGACTACTCCTTATCTAATAATTGATTCAGAGATGGAGAATTCATTAATAGCAGCAGCTTCTTCTGGAATTGAAGTCATATTATTAATGCCTCATATCCCAGATAAAAATGCCATATTCCAATTATCTAGGTCTTATTATGGGAATTTACTTAAGGCCGGGGTAAAGATATATGAATATGCCCCGGGATTTGTCCATGAGAAGATGTTTATTAGTGATGATGTTGTCGCGACTGTCGGGACGATTAACCTAGATTATAGAAGTCTATACCTCCATTTAGAAAACGGGACATTCATCGTCGGTTCTAATTCGATAAGCGACATGAAGCGAGACTTCCTTGATTCGATTAAACTATCGGCTCAAATTGATCTAGCTACCTTCTATAGGTGGCATAAGAAAAACAAGTGTTACTGGGGACTTTTAAGGATAGCGGCGCCATTTTTATGAAAAAAATCACTGTATTTAAAATTAGATTCATTCAAAAATTCTTAAAGTTCTTTTCCTTTTTCCTTCCTATAAAGAAGCAAGAAATATTTAAAGAAAAGGAAGGATTAGCTAAATTAGCTAGCCGCTTAGCTAAAAAAACTAAAAATATAATGATTTTAGTTGGACCTAATATAGCTAAAAGAGGATATCAGGAAGAAGTTGTATCTAACTTAAATAAAGTAGGGATAGAAACCATTTTATACATTGCCCCTTCTAGCGAGCCAGATGTAAATATGGTTAATAAAGCCTTTGAATTCTATATTACAAATAGGTGTGATGCCATCTTTGCAATTGGAGGAGGCTCCATATTAGATTTAGGAAAGGCCATTAAATCGATAAAGAAAGATATATCAACTTCATTTGGATTACTAAAAGTAAAAAAGAACAAGATGATATTAATTGCTTCTCCAACAACTGCAGGAACTGGCTCAGAAGCTACTTTTGCCGCGGTTATTAAAGATAAAGACGACATCAAAAGGACTATTATTTCTCCTAATATACTTCCTGATTACATCTATTTTGATTCTAGTTACCTTTCTTCTTTGCCGTTAAATGTTGCTTTGTATGCAGGATTAGATGCCTTTACTCATGATATAGAATCCTATATTTCAAATTCTTCAAGCAAAAAAACTAGGAAATCTGCGAAAGAAAGTTTGCTTTTATTTAAATCTAGTTTTGCTAAATTTATCGATGATAGAAGTAATAAGCAAGCCGCTTTAGATATGCTTCTATCTTCATTTCTAGCAGGAAAGAGCTTTACTTTGGCCTATGTTGGCTATGCCCATTCTCTTGGCCATGCCTTGGGTAGCAAATATAATCTTCCCCATGGATTAGCAGTTATTTCTTGTCTAGAGGAAGTATTAGATTTCTATAAAGGTAGATATCCAAAAAGAAAGAAGGAATTAGAGGAGATATTAGGAACTGATGATTTGATTAAATATGTTTCTATTCTAAAAAACACCTATCAAGTCAAGCATCTAGAATTGGATATAGGCAAAGAAGAGGCCAAAGAACTAGCGTCTATTGCCTATAAGGAAAGCGTTCCTTTATATCCAGTTCCTAGAATTGGAACAAGCGAAGAATTAGCTTCATTAATATTAAAAATCGGAGGGAAAAATGAAGATTGAATATAGCGGCCATTATGGCTCGGATTTTATCAAAATCGAAAATGAAGTCGGTCTAGAGGTAACTCTTTCTAGTGTCGGGGCAGGTATTTATCAAATTAGTTATGATGGGATAAAAACCTTATCCACTCCAGAAAATCTAAAAATCTATGTTAATCCAAATAAGGCCTATTATGGGAAAACCATCGGTCCAATCGCAGGAAGAGTCAAAAATGGATTAATAAAAGTAGATGGCAAGGTCAATAAACTCCCCCTTAACGAAGGAGAGAATTCGCTTCATTCAGGATCGCTTTGCTTTGGATATGCTCCTTTTAAATATGAAGTAAATGAAATCGAGGATTGTATTGAAGTAAGATTCAAAAATAAATTCAAAGCCACTGAAGATGTATTCGATGCAGATTTAGATGTAGTTATTGCCTATAGGATTGCTAGAAATGAGCCAATCCTAGAATATTCTTATAATGTTACTCCAAATAAGGATTGTCCGATAAATATAACTAACCATAGTTACTTCAATCTAAATGGAAAAGGGGACATATTGACCCATAAACTACAGATTGCTGCTTCTAAAGTTACTTGCTATGAACCTGATTTAATTGTTAAAAGCATAGATGAAGTAAGTCCAACATTCGATTTTAGAAAACCAAAAGTTGTAGGGAAAGATATAAAAGCAAAAGAACTAGGTGTCCCTAGGTTACAAGGATATGACCATTGCTTTATATTTGATAAAGTAGATTCAAATATAAAAGCTACATTACTAGGGGATAAGATAGGATTAAATCTATATACTTCTTCTAGCGGACTTCAAGTCTATAGCTGCAATTTCCCAAATACCGATATCAAGTTAGATAGAGGGGAATACGAAAGTCAATATTCTTCGCTTACATTAGAAGAAGTAAATGCCCCATATGGCCTTGATTCAATGTTGATAAAAGCAAATAAAAGCTATATCCGTCACCATAAATATGAATTCTTTAAAAAGGAGAATAGATAATGCTAAATAAATCAATTGAAGAACTTCTATTGTTTGCTTCTAGCCATCTTGATTTAAAAAATGAAGATGTCGATTATTATAGGAACTTATTGCTAGGCAAATATAACCTAGATACTCCTTTTGAGGGGGAATTAGATAAAGAACATATCGATTCTTTAGAATTACCAGATGAAGTTTTTGATTCATTGGTAAATGATTTTATAGAGACTGGATTAAATAGCCATGATGCTGAATTAGAGGCAACTTATTGCTTTGGATTAGTTAGCCCAACTCCATCATATGTCAATAGGTATTGCCATTCCTTAATTAATCAAGGCAAGGCAAAAGAAGCGACTGATTATCTATATAATCTAAGCATCGAGAATAACTATATTGCTAAATCAAAAGTAGATAAGAATATAGTATATGAGGCTAATTATAAAGATGGGCCATCTTTAGATATTTCCATTAATTTATCTAAGCCAGAAAAGAACAATAAGGACATTGCTAAATTAGTAGGTTCTAAATCAACTGGCTATCCTAAATGCTTGTTATGCAAGGAAAATATCGGATTCAAGGGTAATGAAAAGCATCCTGCTAGGGAAAATATCCGTTATATTGATTTAGATTTAGAAGGAGAGAAATGGTTCCTCCAGTTCTCCCCATATGTCTATTATTCAAATCACTGCATTGCCTTTTATGAAAAGCATGTATTTATGGAAATATCACCTAGGATATTTAGGAGATTATTCGATATAGTCGACATATTCCCTCATTATTTTATTGGTTCAAATAGCGATCTTCCTATTGTTGGAGGCTCTATCCTTAACCATG
>DAVZIW010000101.1:0-5665 GCA_052273085.1 Candidatus Alloenteromonas sp. | reverse complement strand
TTTTTGGCGGAAGTTATTCTTGATGGCGTTAGTCATGACTTTAGAGATATCTTCTACTGGGCAAACTGCATAATAATCATCTCCAGCAGCATATTTTGGGTTCTTTAGTCCTTCATTTGCTTCTTCGGTAGAAATTTCGACATAATCATCTTTGACTTCATCTACTACTTTCTTGACTTGGGCAAGGTCAACATGTCCAGTAATTGGGTCAACATGGCAGACGACATTTGTGTCTTCCCATCCACCTAAAAACTTGATGTAGGCTCTTACTATGGCCTCTTCCAAAGCATGGACGACTTCTTCATCGCTAAGTCCTTTAGAATCTGCAACACCTCTAAGGGCATCGACGAAGCTAATTTTTTCTTCAGTTTTCTTTTTCATTTTTATATTCCTATTTTATTAATCAAAATTTAATGGCTAGCCTAGCCTTATCTATATCTTTCCTTGGGAAAGTTGCTTTAGCTAATTTTCCCTTTACCCTAAATTCCATAGTGGCGCTTTCTTGATTTATATCAATCAAAGTTCCTTCTAATATATTTTCTCCCTTATATGGATGGGACAAATGGATATTTAGATAAGAAGAAACATATTCATCTAGGTCTTCTAATCTTATTTTCTTTTCGGCCCCAGCAGAAGAAACATCAAGGTTATAAGCCCCCTCGATTGGATCTTCTTTATCTAGAAGAGAAGAAATTAAATCAGAAACTTCAACTATTTCATCAAGGCTAATCGGTTTAACTCTATCAACAGATATCGATAAGCTAGATAAAGGCTTTGAATAATTGAATTTAATTTCATACAGGGAATAGCCTAATTCAGTTAATGGCTTTTCAATAATTGAAGCGATTTTATTTGCAATATCTTCCATTTACACCTCCTTAATAAGAGAAAGAGTGGCAATGCCACTCCAAAATATTTGAAATAGCGGAACCTCTACGGGATTTCCAGCGGAGTAATTGTAACATAATGAAGACTTCTTTGTTAAGCCTAAAAGAAGAAAAAACCTTATAAACAGATAAATTATTTTCGCTTTAATAAAATCGTTAAAAAAGCCCCGAATTAACGAGGCTTATACTTCTTAATCTAATTTATTCTTCTTTAGCCAAGGCAAGATTATTTTTATAATCGATAATGAAATAATAAATATAGCTTCCTAATGGGACTAAGATGGCTAATAGACATAAAATAAGAGGCCCAGTCATCTTAGAAGTCATAAATAGCAATGGGAAATTGCCCATCATCGATAAAGATAGGAATGTCGGCTTAATTGAAAATGCAATCAAGAAATAAGCGACTAAAAATAATCCGATTAAAGAGAATACAAAAGAAGTCTTCTTTCCTCTCTTTATGCGCTCAATTCCTTCTTTTTCTTCGTCATAACAAACAAAGAATATCTCTAGAAATGGGATAAATGCAAATAATAAATAGATACTTAGGCAGCAGAAGAAATTATCAAAGCTCCTATCGAAATTGACAAATGAAATCAAGAAATCTCCAAGGAAGAAAGATGCGAAAAGGGAGAATATAGTCCTTAAAATAACAAATATTACGTTGCTATCCCCTACTTTTAATCCATATTCGAATTCCTTTTTCCTAAATCCAAAATAGGAATAAAGTCCACCTACGATACAAAATAAGAAACCTAGCAAGAATGAATCAAGAGGATAAATTGCAGTCGCACGGTCAATTATAAATCCTTTATAAGTTCCGTTACTTAAGAATATGACATCTAATAAAACAATGATAAATCCTAGGATAGATAATGCTAAACCATTACCTTTCAAGGCTAGTTTCTGTCTTTGCCTATTTTTATAGAAGAAACAAAAATGATAGGCATGGTAGAAATAGAAAAGGCCAAGGCAAGATAGATATAAAGGTAAGAATGTAGGAAGGAAGACTAAACTAGATCCAACATCTTGAATGAAGAACCATCCAATGAAAAATATTGGCAGGCCTGAGAAAGTTAATAACAAGGCATCAATTAATTTATAGATATAATCGTATTTTTTCATTTAGAACAAAGCCTCCAATGAATAATTTAATGAATAATCTAGGTTAGCCCTATGCATTGAATAGGTTCCATCCTTATTTATCTTAATAAGGTTGCCTCCTTGCATATCATCTCTATAAGAAAGCCCATTCCCTGATTTAAGCCCATAGCAAAGTGCGATTGGATCATCTTTTTTGGATTCATCTAGATAATATTCGGCACAGAAATTATTTTTATGGTCATGGCCAACTGAAATAGCTTTAGTTGAACCAAGTTTCTCCGCTACTTCAAAGAAGCTAGTTCTTTTATAACCCGCGAATACTTGGGTAGTTCCTAGCCCTTCTACTTCATAAGCATATTCATTCATCGTGCCAGAGTAATTCCTTATGTTTCCTGGAGTAGTATCGTCTGCTTTTCCATAAGCATGTCTATAGGCATATTCAAATTCCCATAAAGGAATATGAAAATAACATAATGACTTGGAATTCGGATTAGATTGCTGGGCAAGCTTTACTTGGTTTTCATACCAGCTAATCTGTTCATCATGAAGCACATCATATGGGATTTTAAAGCTACCAGGATTAAGAGAACCTGAATCGAGGCAATAAAGTTGCCAGGCTAAGTTAGTCCCATCTTTGATATTGATTACAAAATTGGTATCCCCGAATAAATCATCATCTAGATAAGTATTAAGGCATTTGCTTCTTTTTAACCCTTCTCTAATTGGGAAGAGCTTGTCATAGAAACCTTGTTCATCATGATTTCCATAGGCAAAAGCAAAATAGGAACAGCTAGATTCTTCGATGATATCTAATAAAGATGTGTAACTACTTGCATTGGCAGACAAAACCTGGTCACCGGTCATGATAACTATGTCGGCTTCAGATTTCTTAATCAATGTTTGGAGGTATTCCCTTTGCACTTCTTTATCGGTTGCAAAGGAAAAATGTATATCCGCGAGTTGGAGGATATTTAGGCTAGACTTGAAGCCGAATTCAATTGTCTTGATATAATCTTCCAAAGGATAGGTCTTATTCGCTGAACAAGAGAAACATAGAAGGCCAAGCATGCCTAGGGCAATAATTTTATTTTTATTCATAGATTTAATTTTACTAGGAATGAAAACAAAATAGTAGATGATTAACTATAAAATTTAATTATAGATAAGGAAACTCAATCTGATTTAAAATCCAAAAAAAGATAGTTTTATAACTATCAATATTTAGCATTTATCAAATATAGTTGTTTTCCTTAATACTTACTTATCTATTTATATAGCCTAGCAATGTTAAATCCATCTTCTTTAGCCTTACCCTCATCAAAAGAAGAATTCATATGCATGATATAGACTTTACTCCTTAAATTAGGCTCAATAAATTCTTTTAATTCTTTATAACCTAGATGGAAACTAGATTGAATTGGGGCTACATCAACATAAAGATAATCAAGTTTATTTTCTTTTAATAACTTCAAGGCATTTTGATTTAAAATCGAATTATCCCCTGAATAATAAAAGCTAGTAATTCCATCATCTATAAAATAAGAATAGCTATTTTCTATATGGACGGCAGGTTCTATATGGCAATTAATCCCAAATATTGTCCCATCTAAAGAAGAAACAATATCTTCTTCTTTTAAGGGATATAATTTGACCGCGTCGATTAATTTATCTTTATTAGGATATACTATAGTTATTTTCTTATCTTTATTAAAAACCTTAACAAAGCAAATAGCTTCACCTAAAGAACCTATATGATCTAGATGAAGATGGGTAATAAAAATAACGATGTTATCGATATTATCTAATAATTTTAGATATATAGCCTTTTGGAATATTGCTTGCCCTACATCAAAAAGAAATATCGTTCTCTCTTTAATAAAAAATGATGAGTTATTGCCCTTAATATAATTAAAGGCATCCCCATTACCTAAAAATAATAATTCCATATCACCAATTATATTCCTTAATCTCATCATAATGGGAGATGTTTTCTTTTTTAGGATAGCTAAATCTAGAATACATTTCCTTAATTACATCTATAGGAACAACCTTGTCTTCTTTTCTATTGTTATTCCTTCTAATTATTTCTTCTAGAGAAACTCTTAACATTATTAATATGGTCTTATCTTGTCCTTTGATTCTAGATAAGAAATATTCTCTTCTAGAATCATCAAGGAAAGTAGAATCCAAGACGATTGTTATATCTTTATTAGATTTAAATAAATCATTAGTTTCTTCTATCATCTTGTCATAGACAATATTCATATCTTTAAGCAAGACATGATAAGAAGAAGTCAAAGAATAACGGATTTCATCGCTAGAAATGACTTTTGCATCTTCAAAATAAGTTCTAGCAAAACTAGATTTGCCACTTCCTGCAACCCCTGAAAGTAGTACTAAAGTATTCATATCAAAGAAGTTTCTTCCTTAAGGCACTAGAAATCAAATCTATTGCGATAACTAGGAATATGACTCCATATAAAACCGCGGCCAACTGGGACCAATTTTCACCTGAAGAATAAATTGAGATTGGATAACCAACTCCCCCTGCCCCGACTAAGCCAAGTAAAGAAGCAGTCCTGACATTTAAATCAAATCTATAAAGGATTACAGAAAGGAAATTAGGTGCAACTTGTGGAACTACTCCTAATTGGATTCTAGTGAAGGCAGTCGCCCCAACTGCATCAAGAGCCTCTAGAGGTTCTTTTGAAATCATATCAAGTTGCTCGGCATACATCTTTCCAATCATTCCGATTGAATGGATAGAAAGAACCATGACACCTGTAAAAGCCCCAAATCCAAATACTTGAATCAATATCAAACCTAATAAGATTTCAGGGAATGTACGGATAGTAATAAGGATGATTTCAGATATTATCGACCATCTTCCTACGATCATCTTCGAAGCAAGGAAACCAAATGGAATCGATAAAAGAGATGCAACAGTTGTCCCAACAAAGGCAATCGCGAAAGTCTCGATTATTTGATAGACAACTGAATCAGTAAAATCAAATAAGGAATTTGGATTAGCACCGAACATATAATCAAAATCAGGATGGAGAAATCCTTCCATCATCTTGCCTAGCTTTGCCCAGTTAGGATTCTCGAAATGTTCAAAAGTCCCGCAATCAAGGCTAAACCAAAGCAAAACAGCAATGATAACCCCAAAGAAAACTAGATTATAAATCCATTTTCTAGGTCTATATGAATATGCATCTTCAACGCTAGTAAAATGATGAATTACCTTATGGAAAACCTTTTTATACCAAGGAAGGGCATCATAAGCTTCTTTTTCAATACTTTTCATTGAATTACCCTCCTTCTTAGATAATTAGAAACTAACTGTAAGACGAATACTACTATAAA
Source organism: Candidatus Alloenteromonas sp. (assembly GCA_052273085.1). Taxonomy (GTDB): domain Bacteria; phylum Bacillota_I; class Bacilli_A; order RFN20; family CAG-826; genus Alloenteromonas. The sequence goes on along the minus strand of DAVZIW010000101.1, from coordinate 308 downwards.
TAATGGGACTAATATTGCCCCTACTTTATCCCACTGGGTGGCACTTGTCGCATCAGAAAGAAGCTGTCCAATTCCACCTGCCCCGACAAAGCCTAAGACAACTGAGGCACGGATATTGATCTCGAATGTATAGACAAAATTTGACATAAACATTGGATAGACACTTGGATGGAGTCCATTCCAATAAGCCTCTAGTCTATTCGCCCCATTAGAAATACATACTTCAAATGGATTCATGTCTTGGGTTTCAATAAATTCATACATCAATTTGAATATAATCCCGAAGGTGAATATGGTCATGGCAAATA
>DAVZIW010000100.1:0-5792 GCA_052273085.1 Candidatus Alloenteromonas sp. | reverse complement strand
AATCCAAAATTATTGCCTGTTGTCTTTTCAAGCGAGTTGCCAATAAAAAACGGCACTTTCAAAGGTTCTATGATGCTAGTTCCTTCTTCTGCCGGATTATCTTTAGCATATAAAACTATCTTTGATTTGATTTTGCCTTATAATAAAGAATAACTTTTTAAAATAACTAGGAGGCACCTATGTCTTTAATTCCTATTACTGAAGTTGCTAGCAAAGCTGGCATTGAACAAAAATACGTTATTCCTTATGGCTCTTATAAAGCCAAGATTGATCTTTCCATAATGGATGAAGTTGCTTCTAATAAAGATGGGAAGCTAGTTTTGGTAACTGCCATTACCCCAACTAAAGCAGGCGAAGGAAAAACTACAACAAGCATTGCTTTAGCAGAAGGGTTTGGAAAAATAAACCAAAAAGCCCTCCTTTGTTTAAGAGAACCTAGCCTTGGTCCGGTCTTTGGACTAAAAGGTGGTGCGACTGGTGGAGGGTTAGCTTCTATTGCTCCTAGTGAAGACATTAATCTTCATTTTACGGGGGACATGCATGCGTTAACTTCTTCGATTAACTTAATTTCCGCTGTTATTGATAGCCATATTTATTTTGGAAATGAATTGAATATCGATCCAAATAGAATAACTTGGAAAAGAGCTTTGGACATGAACGATAGGGCTCTTAGAAATGTTCTTGTTTCTATGGGTGATAACAAGACCGCTCCTAGAGAAGACCATTTTACGATTACTGTTGCTTCTGAAATGATGGCAATTATGTGTCTAGCCACATCGAAAGAAGATTTCTTGCATAGAATAGAAAAGATAATTGTTGCCTTTAGCAAAGATAATAAGCCTATTACATTAAAGGATTTAAAGATTACTCATGCGGTTATGCGTTTAATGAAAGACGCCTTAAATCCTAATTTAGTTCAAACCCTAGAAAACAATCCATGTCTAGTACATGGTGGGCCTTTTGCTAATATTGCCCATGGATGCAATTCAATTCTAGCAACTAAACTAGCATTAAAATTAGCCCCAATTGTAATTACTGAGGCTGGTTTTGGAGCGGACTTAGGTGCTGAAAAATTCCTTGATATAAAATGTCAGGAAGGAAATCTAAAACCAAGTTGTACTGTTATGGTAGCAACTATCCGTGCTTTAAAAATGCATGGAGGTCTTGCTTATGAAAATCTAGCTTGCGAAGACGTTGAAGCCTTAAAGAAAGGTATGTGCAATTTAGAAAGACATATAAAGAATATTCAAAAATTCGGTGTACCGATTGTTATTGCAATTAATCATTTCAATACAGATCATGAATCCGAGATTGAATGTTTAAAGAACTGGTGCAAGGAAAAAGGATATGTCTATGCCTTCCTTGATGGATTCAACAAGGGTGGAGAAGGCTCTATTGAATTAGCAAATAAAGTCTTAAGTGTCTTAAATAATCAGCCTTCATTCTACAAACCTTTATATGATAGGCATTCTCCAATTAAGGAAAAGATAAACAAGATTTGCAAGGAAATCTATGGCGCTTCTGAAGTTGTTTATGAGAAAATTACCTTAGAAAAAATAAAAGAAATAGAAGATTTAGGATATAAAGATAGCTATGTCTGCATGGCTAAAACTCCAGCCTCCTTTACTGATGATGCGACTAAGCTAGGTGCCCCAACTAATTTCAAGATTACTATTAGGGATGTATCTTTATCGGCCGGTGCGAATTTTACTGTTGCTCTTACTGGAAATATATTAACAATGCCAGGACTTCCTAGAATTCCAGCAGCTGTTAAAATGGAGGATGAACCGTGGATGTAAGTTCTATACAACTCTATGATGAAGTAGAGATGAAACGTCCTCATCCATGTTCATCTAGATCTAAAAGATTCCAAGTAATTAGACTAGGTGCTGATGTGAAAATACTTTGCTTAGGATGTGGTAATGTAATCATGCTTGATAGGGATAAATTCAATTCTAAAATCAAAAAAGTCATCGCCCATCATGATGCCCCTTTAATTAAATCGGTGTAGCCATTTCGTTTATTCGCCTCCTACTTATATAAAAGGAGGCTTTTCTTTTGTTTGTTTTAAAAAATATAAATAAGACATTTACGTCTTCTTCAAGTAAGCAAGTTGCGCTTTCTTCTATTAGTTTATCTTTTCCTTCGAAAGGCTTAGTTTTTATTAAAGGCGAGTCAGGCTCCGGGAAATCTACCTTATTAAATATTCTTGGATTCTTACTTAAACCTACATCCGGAAAGATGTCTTTTAATGGCAAAGATGTATCAAGGATGTCAAATAAGGAAAAAGAAAATATTCGTCTAAATCAAATTGGATATGTCTTTCAGCATTTTAATTTAATTGAGGAACTGACCGTTTTGGATAATCTTCTTCTTTTTGAAAACAACAAAAAGAAGGCTCGTGAATTACTTTCTTCATTAGCTATAAAAGAATTAGAAAATAAGGAAGTATCAAAGTTATCAGGAGGAGAAAAACAAAGGGTAGGTATAGCTAGGGCTTTGATGAAAGATCCTCTTGTATTGCTTTGCGATGAACCGACCGGGGCTTTAGATGAAGAAAACTCAAAGAATGTTAAGGACATATTATTAGAATTATCAAAAAACATTCTAGTTATAGTCACTAGCCACGAGAAAACATTATTTAATGATGCTCCTTATTTTGTAGAGATAGAAAAAGGAAATATAAAGGGATCGAACCTAACTGGAGAAAAAGCCAAGCCTATCCAATTAATTAAAAGAGGTTATAAAGGAAACCTTAGGCCATTTAGAAAGCTAATAAGAAAGAAAAATAGGGCAAAGTCTATAATTTGCTTAATATGTTTTATATTCATGGAAGTTATTTTTTCTTGTGGATTAGGATTTCAAAAAGGTGCTGCTAAAATAGAAAACTCAATAATTGATACTAGTTTTGATTCACTGTTTTTAAGCGTTAGTAAGAAAGAAAAGGTTTCATCATCATCTTCTTTGAACTTAATAAAACAATCAAAGCCAAGCAAAACTGATATCTCATTTTTATTAGATAAGGCAGATGCATATGCTTCATTATCTTTTGCCCTTCCTTATAATGAACCGTTTTATATAGGGGAAGAAAAACAAGTACCTGCTAATTTCGTGCCATATCTACCTAGTGATTTATTGACATTTTCTAATTTTAATTTGGGAAATTTTTCATTGACAAAAAATATGCTTATATTTGTTAATGATTCATTCTCTTCTTTTTATAAAGACATAAACCCAGGCGATGAACTAGTAGTCAAACGTAAATTGATGTTTGAATATGAACAAGGCAATGACGAAATTGATATCGAGTTTAGATTCAAAATAGCTTCTATCATAAAAGAATTTTCATTCCTAAATTCTCCAAGAGTTTATTTTCCTTATGATGAAGTTGCTAGCTTACTAGATAGTTTCTTTCTTCCAAATTATTCAAACATCCAAGGAAGAGATGTTTCAGTTCTAGATTTTATAATCAATTCTTCTCCATCATCTTCTTATAGTGGTCAAGAAAGTGTTCTTCATTGCAAAAGTAAAGAAGACGCTTTGAAGATATTTGATTTAATTGGCCAATTTGAAAAAGAAGACGCTCCTTATTCATTTTCTAGCAGAGTCTATACAACAAAGAATTCATATTCTAACTTAAGTTCCTTGATTTGCTTATGTCTACGCCTTTTTGCCATATTCGAATTTGCCTTGTGCTTCATATTGCTTCTTTTGGATTGCTTTTATTGTTATCTAAGAAATAAAAAACATAATGCCATATTGCTTTGCCTAGGCATTAATAAACCAAGGATTGTTTCCTTGTTTTCAGTTAATTCAATTTTGATATTCCTTTCATCTATAGTTTTGTTTGCTCCGTTGTCATTATTAGCTTTTGAGATGATTAATAAACTTTTATCACCAAAGTTAGGTTTTGATTTCCTCATTATTAATCCGTTACTTAATTTCAATGGGATTCCATTATTTATTCCCACTCTATTTTTGCTATTTGCTATATCTATATATTTGTTATCGTTTTTGTTTTTTTATTTCCTTTTATCAAAAATCGATATTGCCAAGGAACTTAAAGACGAATGAAATATTTTGTTTCAGTTTCAAAACTTAATAAGTCTTTTAATAAGCAAATTATTTTTAAGGATGCCGAAATTCATTTGCCTAAGTTTGGCCTAATTGGATTGAGTGGACCTTCTGGTTCAGGGAAGTCTAGCTTGCTAAAAATGCTTGGTGGGCTTGATTCATCTTATAAAGGATCAATTGTAGTAAATAATATTTCATTGAAATCTCTAGGCGAGAATGCTTTGAGAATGTATCGAATAAATAATGTTGGATTTATATTCCAGGATTATCCTTTGTTAAATCAAGAAAGTGTTTTGGATAATGTTTTGCTTTTATTAAATGCGACTTCTAAAGAAGACAAGATTATAAAAAGCAAAAAGGGCAAGAATTTATTAAGGCAATTTGACTTAAGCAGTAGGGCAGACGAAAAGGCAAAAAATCTTTCCGGAGGAGAAAAAGAAAGAGTTGCAAGCTGCCTTTGTTTGACTAGTGATGCCAAACTTCTTTTAGCAGATGAACCAACCGCATCTTTAGATGAGAAAAACGGAAGGAAACTATTCGACGCTTTAAAGAATTATTCAAAAAATCATTTGGTCATAGTTTCTTCTCATAATATTGATTTATTAGAACGTTATTGTGACCAAATATATTCGATAAAAAATAAGAAAATTGAATTAGAAAAGTGCTTGGAAAATAAGAAGTCAGGAATTAATTCGATAAGTACCTATAACACAAGAAAGAAAGATAAAATCGGATTATCTTTTCTTGACCGTCTTAAAATAACTTACAAAGATTTAGTTAGTAAGAGATTCAGATTTTATCTTACTTTGTTTTGCTGTTTTGCATCATTTTGTTTTGCCGGATTTTCTAGTTATATCCGTTTCAGTATGGAAAAAGAAGTGAAACGTGCCCTCTCTCTTTTTCCATCCCGAATCAATTGATTATTTCTAGAAAGGATAATGTGAATCCAAATTTATATCCTTGTGATGAAAAGAGCTTAATTACTTTGTCAGAAGATTATAAAGCGGACGTTATCGATTATGGATTTCACCTTAATTTTGATTTTTCATCATTATTTAAAACGGATGATTCATGTTTTCTTTTGACCTTATATCAAAATATCCCTTTGCCATACTTTTCATCAAAACACATAAATGAATTCGTTTGGTTAAAAGAAGTGGAAGAACTTATATATCCAAGCGGAATCTCTTCTTTAGAAGACGATGAATTAGTCATTGGGCTCCCCTTTGATTATTTAAATTCAATATGTCTTCAACTTGGGATTGCTAGAAGTTATGATTCTTTTGGATCTTATTTATCATCTAATTCGGTCAGATTCCTTTTGAATGTAGAAAATATAGACATCGAATTTGATGATCAGGAATTATTTACGATTAAGGGAATAACGAAAACCAAATTGCCTTTGCTATTACATTCATCAAGTAAATGGAACAAGACAATCTTTATAGACAAAATGAATTTTAGGCCGGACGAAACTATAGGAAATCCAAATCCCCAATATGTATACCAATTACCTTTTATTTATTTAAAAGATAAAGAACTTTTCTATAAAAATATTAAAGACGATGATAGATATTCTTCGCTTTATTTTGAACCAAATTCAAGCTTATATTTATCTTCTGCTTGCGATGCTTCTTTTTGCTTAAGTAACAGGGTTTATGTTTATAAAAGCAACTACCTAGAAGAATCATTAATTAATCAAATAATTGATACAGGGG
>DAVZIW010000099.1:0-5834 GCA_052273085.1 Candidatus Alloenteromonas sp. | reverse complement strand
TTGGATAATTTAGGGCCGCTTCCCAACGCGAATGTATATATTTTCTAGTTTCTTTTATATCTAAAATCTCTTTTTCATTCATAAATGTATCCTCTTTTTAAATGTTTCAACCTCAATTTCAATTTCCCCATTTGGATAAGTCCTTCTCATATCTAACCCAATATAATAAAAATCATCTTTAGTAAAACTAAAATCAACAACCTTACTCTCTTTATTTTTTAGATGAATGCGTTTAAATCCAATAAGACGCCTAGATTGTATGCAGACATATTCTTGTTCAAGGTTATTCCCATATATCAAGACTACATGATCCCCGTCGAATGGACCTAGATTAGTAATCCTGACTTTAGCTTCTATAACTCCATCATTACTAATGACATCTAAAGATTCATATCTGAATGTAGAGTAAGACAACCCAAATCCAAATGGGAATAACGGGGCCATTGAATTAAATATGTAATCCTGCCCAGGTTTAGCTAGGCTTCCTGGATTTGAATAATTGCCCTTTGGAAGATAATGGTTATAGAAGCAAGGCAATTGGCCCACATTTCTAGCTATAGAAAATGGCAATCTTCCAGAAGGATTGATTTTACCAAGCAATATATCCGCGATTGCTAGGTTGCCTCTATTCCCAACTCCGTAGCAAAATAATAAACCCCCCAAATCACTTAATTCGTTTTCAAGGCTAAGAGGTTTCCCTCCATAAACTAGGAAAACAATCTTTTTATTCAAGGATTTAATAAAATCAAATAATTTCTTTTGGGAAGGTAGCAATCCTATATCATCATTATCGTATCCTTCAGAAGAAGTAACCGCATCAAATGACATCATGGGGTTATTCTTTCCCCCGTTTTCGCCTCCTGAATAGCCTCTAGAATTATTTCCTCCTGCAAAAATAATTATATCAGCCCAAGATGCATCTTCTTTAAGCCTTTCTTCATCATTTTCAAAATAGGTTAGAAAATTACATCCTTTAGCAAATCTAACATTATCTTTACCAAACCTAGATATTAAAGCTTCAAGCGGAGTAATTGCCTTTTCTGAACTTGCGTCTTTATATTTATAATCTTCTAAAATCGCATAGTAAGTGATCCCGCCAAGCTCTGCTATATCGGCATTTGGGCCAACCAATAGTATCTTGCTAGATTCATCCAAAGGCAAAACCCCATCGTTTTTTAATAAAGTAGCCCCTTCGCTTTCTTCAATATAAGTTAGTTGAAGTGCTTCTTCGGTAAAGACATTATCTTTAATTTTGTCTATATCAAAAGAAGGGTTTTCAAATAATCCTAGTTCAAATTTAACCTTCAATATCCTAAAAACCGCTTCATCTATCAAAGATAAATAACGTTCATCGTTTTCTATGTTTTCGATGAAGTCCAGGTTATAACATAAAGGTTCGCAGGCCTCCATATCAACTTTTGCTTCTAATAGCCTTTTGCCTAATTCGACATAATTTGAAGATACCCCCATGACATTCTTCATTATTCCTGACATGCCATAATCCAATATGGTGACTCCATCAAAAGAAGCTTCTTCCCTTAATACTTTATTCATCCATAAAGGAGAAATAGCAACAGGGGCTCCATCAACTACGTTATAGCAAGTCATTACCCCCATTGCCCCTGCTTTAATTGCTTCTAGAAATGGGGGCAAGTAATATTGCCTGATTTCCCTTTCTCCCATATGCATCGGAGCAAGGTTAAGGCCTGATTCAGGAGAAGAATATCCAATATAATGTTTAATGGTCGCCATTACTTTCTCTTGCTGGATACCCTTAACAATATTTTTGGCCATCAACGATAATAAAAGGGGGTCTTCGCTGATATTTTCTTCGCATCTCCCCCATCTAGGTTCCCTAAATAAATCTAGGTTTGGGGCATATACTTTATTAAATCCAAGGGCTTTTATTTCTTTAGCCTGTATCCTAGAAACCTTATACGCCAAATCCAAATCAAAAGATGCACCTAAGCACCCTGGGGTAGGGAAAATAGTAGTAAAAGGAAGGGCAGCCCCATGGATATTCTCGCAAGAAACAAAAGGAGGTATATGGAATCTAGAATGCCTAACACATTCTTCTTCCATTTTCTTTAATTTGGCTTTGTCATAATACTTAAACCAATACCATTCCCCGTTTACTTTATCTATCCCCTTATCGAAAGAAGATAAAATCTCATCCAAATGATAAAGGCAACCAGAGCAATTCATCTGGCTTATCTTTTCGACTAGGCTCATTCTAGACAAAAGGTCTTTCGCCCTTTCTTTGGGAGTCCTAGAAATATCTAGATAAATACATTTTTCCATTGGGTTTATTTCTTGATTAATAAATACGGATGATTAAGCAAACCACAATCTAAATCTAATTTCTCAAAAGAATTCGCCTTGACGTTATAGGTTTCAATCTTGATGATGTTTTCTTTTAATTTTAAGCAGGACGTTATATCAAATTCATATGGTTCCCATAATCTAGTATCGATATATCTATCGTTACAATAAACGGATGCAAAATCCTTTACCCCATCTAGTTTTAGTTTAGCTTTAGAAGGCAACTCATCCAAAGCAAATCTATATGTCAAAGTAACTTTCCCGTCAAAATTATGGATATTATTTTTATGGGCACTTATTTCTTTTTCTTTAACATCATTAAAGTAGGTATCTATCAATTCTAAAGGATGTTTTTTATATCTATCTTCTTTTATAGGCTTCTTTTTACCTTTTCTAAAATAAAGCAAGATTGATTCTTTTGGCTCTAGTTTTATCTTTATTACCCTATCAGCTTTTGAAGAAGCAATTACTTTGCTTGATCCATCTTCTAAATCCAATTTATCGACCTGCATGCCTTTCTTAAGCTTGATATTTAGGTAATTAATTTTATCTAAATTATTGACATAAAAAGTCCATCTAGAAGATTTATCTTTCCTCGAATATGAATACACGCCCTCGCTAAAATGTTCAAAATCCAATTTCGAAACTAGGTAAGAGGCTACTTCATCTTCTTCATAATACCTAAATAAAACCTTCTTGTCTTCTTTGCCTTTATCTTTGCCTAGAACAATCACTAGTCCATGCTTAGAGAATTGATTTATCTTGTCTTTTATATCTATATCCGGGGAGGTAGGCAAGATTATGGCCTTATAGCCATGATCGATATTCAACCCATTCCTATTAACGGTTCCCTTTTCGATAAATTCTTCGTTTATAAGTTCAAAATCAATCCCTTTGTTTAACAAAGAACCAATTAATCTATCTAAGCATTCATCCATTTCTTTTATTTCATAATGATTTAATGGGCTAAATAACCTAGTCGCTTTTCTAGAAGGATAATAAACCCCTACTTTGCAATCATGCTTGCCTTCACTTAATGCATATGAAAGCCTAGATACATAATTAGATATCTTAGAAAAATATGGCCAATAAGGATTTTGGATAAATAAAGATGGAGGTGATTCTTGCTTTCTATATCCTTCGATAGAATAAAAGAAAGCATGGGGTATAAACATATTTATCCCGTTTACATATTGTAAATCTACCCTTTGCTTAATCTCGCTTGGAGTAAGTTCCCATCCAAAGCAACCTAAAGATTCGGATAGGCAGCGTTTCTTATTTAATAAATCAGCCGCACTAGAAGCTAACTTTTCGCTTACCCTAGGGAAAGCTCTATCAATGCAATCGATTCCAGAATAATCTAGTCCATCGATTACATCAAAGAAATTCCCTTCGGTCTGAACTAGCCATTCTAGTTTTTCTTCCCTGTGTAGATGTCCTACTAAAAGCAATCCATCTTTATGTAGGTATTCTCTTATTTCATCAAAATAAGAATGCCTATAGATAGTAACCAAGGCTTCATAATAATCTTTCCTAATCTTGGATGATATTTCCATATTTTGATATAAAGAAGGCAAATATGGACGGATATCATATCCTTTTAAGCAAAGGAATTTAGAAGGGAAATCCTTGCTCCAAGCTATGCTATTTATGTTTTTAGCCTGCTCGATATAATTTTGGTAAAAACCAGGTTCATCAGTAAAGAAGCCCTTGATGACATCTTTATAATATTCCCCTACGTGTTTCTTATATTGTTCATGGGTAATTTCAATAAACGCTTTTGTTGCATTTACATTTAATAGATCAACATACGGGGTATCGCAATAGGCTGGATGATGCAAGGCGACTTCCATCCTAAAGACAAAGACCTCCCAGCATAAAGAAGGGCTGACCCATTTAGGTTTCCCATTTTTCCCATAATCAGTTATATCAACAAATTCCTTATCTTGATAAACCGCGACTACTGATACTATTTCTTTATTTGGGATATCCTCTACTTCAATAGGTTTTCCAAGTACTGGGTAAATCTTTTCCACACTTAAACATTTCGCTGCAAAAGAAGAGTCTTTTTCTATTACTTTCCCATCTGCATATCCACTAGGCCAATTATTTTCATCATAAAGATAGATCTTCATGCCTAATTCTTTAGCAGTCTTGCAACATAATCCGACCTTACAAAACCATTCTTCGCTTAAATAGTCAATGGCTAGCCCTTTTCTTGCGTGGATAATGACTTCATAGACACCTTTATCTTTCATTTCCTTAAGCTGTCTAATCAATTCTTCATCTTTTAGTTCATCATTCCAAAACCAAAAAGGAATCATCGAATAGTTGCTTAAAGGTTTAAAAAATAATGATTTATCTAGCATTGCTATCTCCTAAATTCCTAATAAAACTACACCCCACAAAATCTAAAGATTTATATTTTTCCTTTGCTAGTTGAATTATATCAATTAAGAAAACATTCTTTCTTTTATCTTTAATTTAAAAATTGTTATTTTTGTTACTCTTTGTCCATTAAGTCACCATTTTATCTTTAAAAAATAATCTTTTTATATAGAAGGGCAAATGTTGTAGAATAACTAGAGGCAAAAAAATGGATAAAAATAACCTAGTCCGCTTAAGTGCAGAAAAAGACGAAATTAGCAAACTATATACAACCCCAAACCCTTCGCATGGGCATGTTAAATGGGAGCTGGTTTTCTTTCTTAATGGGGTTTCTATTAATTTAATTAACGAAAAGGAATATGAAGTAAGCAAAGGCGATGTATTCTTGATTGGTCCAAACCATGTACATGGGATTACTTTCTTAAAGACTCCACACCTACATCAAGATGTCTATTTTGAAAACGAAGAAATAGAAAATGCCCTTAAGAAAATGCCCTCTCCATTAGCAAGCCAGATATTATCAGGAGAAAGGATATTGAAGCTAAAACTGGGGTTTAATGATTTCGAGACTTTCAATACGTATCTAGCAGGATTAATAAATGCCAAATCACTTGAACCTGGGGAAGTGGAAAATCTTGATTATGAAAGATTCCTTGCCTCTTCTTTATTAGATGCCATACTAGGATTATATACATTAAGGTATTTTGAAAGGCATACAACCACCCCTAAATGGCTATTGGAATTCTTAGCAAACCTCCAACGTCCTGAAGTATTTTCTAGGCGAGTAAGCGAGATTGTCTCTTTGACTAATTATTCCCATTCCCAGGTAGGAACAATGTTTAAAACATATAAAGGGGTATCACTAGTTGAATATCTAATTGAGATAAGAATGAACTATGCGAAAGAATTATTGAAAGTAACAAATAAAAGTGTCCTTACCATATCTGAAGACTGCGGTTATAACTCCTTATCGACATTTATAAAACTATTTAGGGAGATAAATGGATGTTCCCCTCTCCAATATAGGAAGAAATGCCAAGAAGAAAATAATGCAAATAACTAATAAATAAGCCTTCCTTGGGGGGGAAACTAGGAAGGCTATTAATTTATCCTTTTACTCCATC
>DAVZIW010000098.1:0-5843 GCA_052273085.1 Candidatus Alloenteromonas sp. | reverse complement strand
TGCGGGGTTGATTTAGCAGGTTCAGAATCTTCTTTTGATACTAGTTTATTTAAGGAAGTATTTGAAAAAGCCAATCAATATGATTTGCCTATAACAATTCACGCTGGGGAAGCTAGCGGACCCTCTTCAGTCTGGGATGCTATAAAAATGGGTGCTAGACGAATTGGACATGGGGTTAGGTCAATTGAAGATCCTATGTTAATGGAATTTCTAGCCACCACTAAGATTCCTCTTGAACTTTGCCCTTCTAGCGAAGTTGATACCCACGCTATTGATTCTTATTCTTCTTTACCTATTAGGCAATTCATGAAGAAAGGAATAATAGTCACTATCAATACGGATGACATGACTATTTCTAATATAACTTTAGAAAAAGAATACAAGAAATTAATAAACACCTTCAAATTAAGCGAAGATGAAGTAAAGACATTGATTAAGAACTCAATCAGGGTGTCTTTCCTTGAGGAAGATCAAAAAGACTATCTATTGGAAATATTGGAGAAGAAATATGAACAACAACGAAATGAGTAAAAAACCTTTCCTAGATGGATTTTTTAAATTCTCTTCTAGAGGCGGATCATTTAAATCAGATGTAATTGCAGGTATAGTTACATTCCTAGCAATGTGCTACATATTGCCAGTAAATGCCGGGATTCTTAGCGATGCTGGAATGAGCCAATTTGGGGTATATGCCTCGACTGGATTAGTATCTGCTTTAGCATGTTTAATCATGGGATTTGTCGCTAATGCTCCAATTGCTTTAAGTGCAGGTATGGGGCTAAATGCTTTCTTTACCTATACAATTTGCCTTCAATTAGGATATTCTTGGCAAGAGGCGATGATAGTCTTATTCATTACAGGCATCATCTTCTTTTCTTTCTCGTTGACTCCAATTAGAAGAAAGATAATCGCAGCTTTCCCAAATGATTTAAAGCGAATCATCTCAGCTGGATTAGGTGCCTTTATTGCCTTTGTTGGATTAAATAAATCCCAAATTATTGTATCTTCCCCTTCTACTTTAGTTACATTAGGAAGCCTATCTAGTCCAGGGGTAATTATTTGTATAGCAGGTGTATTCCTAGTTTTCTTCCTTTCAAATCTAAAAACAAAGCATACATGGATTAATTCTTTAGCAGTTCCTATGACAATGTTTTTAGTAGCCATTACTGGTTATATCATCACTTGCTGTGGTGTTAATGACCCGACATTACCAAACATCCATATAAACCAAAACTGGGGAATCCATGATTATGATAAAGTAGTCTTCTTTGGTTTCTTGGACAAATCAAATTCAAATTCATTCCTAGATATCTTAGGAAAGATATTCTCTAATCCTGCAACATATGGGATTATCTTCTCTTTGATATTTGTTAATTTATTCGATACCACCGCTACATTAATGGCAGTAGGAAGAAGCACTGGCGTTGCTGATGAAAATGGTAACTTAACAAATAACAGGGCTATTACGGCTGATGCTATCGGGGCATTAGTATGTGCTCCACTTGGTACTTGTACAGTCACTTCTTTTGCAGAAAGTGCGATTGGAGTCGCTTCAGGAGCAAGGACTGGATTGGCTGCTATAGTAACCGGGTTACTATTCCTATTATCTTCATTTGTCTATCCAGTATTTGAATTATTCACTGCCCCTAGCGTTTATGGATTGGCCCTTATTTCCGTTGGGGGACTTATATTCTCTTCTAATCTAGCTGAATTAAATTGGAAAGAAGTCGAGATTGGGTTCTCTGCTTTTATTACGATTGTCCTAATTATATTGACCTATTCCCTTACTAACGGGATTGGGTTTGGCTTATTGACCTATATAGTAATCTCCTTGGCTAGAGGCAAAGGAAAACAAATCAATTGGATTCTATATCTAATTACTGGATTCTATATATTGTCTTTTGTAATCAATGAGATTCTTTAATTAGAAGAATTGTCATCTTTAGGAGAATCGTCATGATTCTCCTTTTCTTTTTGTTTCATCTCGTCTTCAAGCATCTTCTCTGCTTCTTTTAGATTCTCGTCAGCCTTATCTAATTGTTCTTGGCTAAATAAGGCTTTTTCTTTCATTTCTTCTAGAGATTTAATAGAGAAATCAATGAAGAATTTCTTTATTTTTACAGAATTTTCTAACATAAACATTTCATTAGAAGCAAATGTATATGGCAAATAGAAACTAGATAACAATAAACCTGCAAATAAAGAAATAACGACCGCAAAAGTTGGATAAGTAGGAGCAAATATCCCAAAGCAAGTAAAGCTAATTCCAAACCCTAATCCAAACAAAATAAATAAAGGAATGTTCCTAGTAATAAAGCTTCCGATGAATAATTTCTTATCACTTAATACTAGCCTTTTAAACAAGGCATTAAGGGCTCCAGAAGATGGCCCTCCAATCTTAGAACGTAAATGGGCATTGAGTGAATTAAAGCTAATGCAATAAAGGAAATAGACGGAAGATAATCCTAATCCAACCCCTTGGACGCAGTAATAGAAAGAAACCAAATCATTATTAGAAAATACATATTCGATTATGGCTTCTATAGTTCCTGTATTTACTAATTCATTTAGTTTATTTACGGCTTCAGCAAAACTAGGGGAAACTTTATAGGCAACTCCATAATAAATCGAGCCAGTTATCAAAGAGAAGAAAGTAAATACAAGCAGCGATTTAAAATAACTTACTATAACTCTATAACTCCCTTTAAATGGAGGGATGAAATAAGACATATAGGAAGAATAATTGATACGGTTAGATATTCCTTTTCCTGCAAGAAGGACACTTAAAGATGTCTGGAAGGAAAAGAAAGCAGGTATAACAATTAAAGGTAGCGTCGCATAAAGCAAGCTAGGATCAATTAATCCTATGCCAAATCCTACTAAAGAAACCAAAATAAAAGCCAAAGTAAGTGCCACCACATGGGCACTATATTTTCCTAGTTTCTCTAATATAGATTTATTAAAAGGTTTTTTGAAATCAGATTTTTCCATTTAGATTAAGCTCCGAGAAATCCTTTGCCGCGATAGCGATGCTATGAGGATTTAGTATTGGGACATCACTACTTTCAAGTTGGGCGATTAATGAAGGGAATTTCTTCAAGGAAACAATATAGTTATCGGAAAAGGAATTCTCAAGTCTAGTGATCATGCAATCGTTATTAATTAAGACAATCGAGATGAATAGTTTAGAATCAATCCCACTCATAAGCGACATCCTATCAACCCTAATCCTATTCACCTGCATTGGATTTTTTATATATGTCGATTTCTTGCCTTTATAGAATATCCAGCTAGGATCATTTTCTTTAGCAGCGATCGCCCCATCATAATATCTATCCCTAATGCAATAGATGAATTTATCTCCTATTACGATATGGTCGATATGGAAAGGTTCTTGGGAAGCCGTCTTATTTGCAAAGCTATTGACTAGATAGAAATCATTATCTAGGACTACTCTCCTAACTTTGTTGTAATACATCCTGACCGTATATTTTTTGTATAGATAACGTTTGACTGGTCCATATAGAAACATGAGCAAAAGGAGCAATCCAACTAGAATGCAGCTAACACAAAAAATCGATAGACGGACAGTATATGGCATTTTTTAATTAAGCAAACCTTTCAGCAGTAGCGATAGCAACTTCTACCATGTCTTTTAATCCAGTTTGTCTTTCCGCTGAAGTTAAAGCCTTAGTAGAAAGGAAGGAATCAGAGACAGTAAGAATGCAAAGAGCTTTTTTATTTAATCTAGCAGCATTGGTATATAGGGCATATGATTCCATTTCAACTCCTAATACACCTAATTTAGCCCAGGTCTTCCAGATATTTGGATCTTCATCATAGAAGACATCGGCAGACAATATATTTCCAACAAAGCATTTCTTGTTGGCTTTTATAGCTTCTTCATGTGCTGCTAGTAAAACATCAAAAGAAGCAATCGCAGAATAAGTTCCACCCTTTAAATCATATTGGCTAGACCAATTAGAATCGGTGCAGCTTCCTTGGGCAAGGATTATATTGTTAACATCAACATCTTTAGAATATGTTCCGCATGTTCCAATCCTGATGATGGTTTCAACTCCATAGGAAGTAAATAATTCCCTAGAATATATCCCAATGCTAGGCATACCCATGCCGGAAGCCATGACGGATATTCTTTTTCCGTTTTTAGTTAAGCCAGTATAGCCAAGTATACCCCTAACATCGGTAACAAGGACTGGATCAGTTAAGAAAGTTGAGGCAATCCATTTAGCACGGAGAGGGTCTCCTGGCATCAGGACTACTTTGGCAAAGTCATTGTCTTTGGCATTAATGTGTGGTGTCGGCATATTTAATCTCCTTTACTTTTTCTATTACTTTTGTCGAACTTAATGTACCTATGACCGAATTATGGTCACTTGAAAGGCTGATTGTAATAATTTCTGAAATAAGGGTAAATCCAAATGTCGAAGCAGTTATAAGCAATAAGCCTAGGAATCTAACTAAATATTGTTTTGTTAAAGCTGGGGATCCGTCTAAGGAAACAATCTTTAAATCAAAAAACCTTAGTCCTAATGTTTGCCCATCTTTGTATAAAGGCATGGCAACTAGATAAATTAAATCCATTGCCAAGATAAATGCACCTGTAAAGAAGGAAACAAGGAAATTAGAAACGCTAGCGGCCATCGTATGCTTTACTAATTCATTAACGAAAACAATGATACAAGGTATAGCTAAAACAGCATTACATAAAAGCAAGATAGCTAAATCTAGCAATGCAGCCGCAATATGCCTAGAGACAATATTGCTTCCTTTTTTCTTTACCGAGCTTTCCATATCTACTAATCCTTTTTGCTATTTTTATCTTCCTCTTCGTTCATCATCATGTAATCTTCGAAAGTTGATAGGAATGTATCTGGTCCAACTGTTTGAAGTTCACCTTGGTAGGCAATCGAGATTCTTCCAGTTTCTTCTGATACAACTACTGTAACAGCATCGCATACTTCCGAAATACCAATTGCAGCCCTATGTCTAGATCCATACTTACCAGTCAAAGGTCTAGTTGTTGGGGTGAAATAGACTGAAGCTGCCAAAATCATATCGTTTCTAATAATGACTGCCCCATCATGTAACCTAGTTCCAGGATAGAATATTGTTTGGAGTAATTCAGCAGATACAGGGGCATTAATAATTGTCCCAGACTTCATAACATCAGTTAGGAGGTCTTTCTTTTCAAAAGTGATAAGAGCCCCTACTTTTTGTTTTGATAAGGTAATTACTGCAGTCTCGATCTTCTTATAGACGGCATCCCTATCAAAAAGAGTTTCAGGACGAGTCTTGGATTTATGCTGGAAGAAATTGATACCAGTTTTGCCCTTGAAGTTATTCGCGGTCAAATTTCTACCTGCACTTGAATTAGAAATATAAAAGGTCAATAAACCGAATAGGAACAAGACCGAGCAAATGGTAAATGGAAGGTCTAATCCAAATAACCAGAACAAGATTATCAAGGCTTCGTCTATGATAAGAAAACTCCTGACGAATTTCCTTTTGAACCAGATGAAGGCAATGACATCAAAAACGGCAAATAATACAATGCCGACGATAAATGAAATTATGTTATAGACATTCCCGAAATCAAAGATGACTGGGGATAGCAATGTGGTAAATATATTCATTAAATTAGTCCAATCTCGAATGCAAATGAAGCAATCTTTTTTATCAAGCAACCCTATTTTTTCTTGGGTGAAATTATTTTAGCATTTAAACAGGATTAAATAAACGCGTACATGCACATGTGCGATGAAATTGTTTAATTTTGTTTTGTAAAAAGAAGAAAAATATATTAAAAGCGTCATTTTATA
>DAVZIW010000097.1:0-5853 GCA_052273085.1 Candidatus Alloenteromonas sp. | reverse complement strand
AAGACAATCTAAATCTCGCTTACAAGCAAGTGGTCGCAAACAAAGGCGCCAGTGGTGTCGATAAGATGACTTGCGATGAAGTTTTAGAGTACTTGAAAGTCCATGGTAAGGACTTGGTCAATCAAATCTTAAGCCGTAACTATCAACCGCATCCAGTACGTAGGGTGGAGATACCGAAGCCGAATGGCGGGGTAAGGAAACTAGGCGTACCGACCGTAATTGATAGAATAGTTCAACAGGCGCTAGTACAGGTGCTGTCACCGATATTTGAACCGACTTTCAGTGAGTATTCCTATGGTTTCAGGCCAGGAAGAAGCTGTCAGGATGCTATCGACAGGGCTTTGGAATGTCTGAATAGTGGCTATGAATGGATAGTCGACTTAGACTTGGAGAAGTTCTTCGACAATGTCAGTCACGACAAGCTCATTCGCTTGGTGGACAATCAGGTCAAGGACAGTGATGTCGCTTCTTTGATTATGAAGTTCCTTAAGGCGGGTGTCATGGTCAACGGAACGTTTGAGGAAAGCAGGGTCGGAACTCCCCAGGGTGGTAACCTATCGCCGCTTTTGAGCAACATCGTGCTAAATCAGCTCGACAAGGAACTTGAAAGAAGGGGACTGAGGTTTGCCCGTTATGCCGATGACTGTGTTATCTTTGTGAAAACAAGATACTCTGCCGAAAGGGTAATGAGAAACATTGTCAAGTATATCGAGACCAAGCTCAAACTAAAGGTGAATGCAACAAAGACCCATGTTTGTCATCCGGACAAACTGAAGTATCTCGGTTTTGGGTTTTGGAGAGATTCAAAGACTAAGACTTGGAAAGCATGTCCGCACAAAGACAGCCAAATGAAGTTCAAAAGGAATTTGAAGAGACTGCTTTGCCGTTCTTGGAGCATTGATTTGGAGAGTAGGCTTACTAAGATAAATCAGCTTACAAGAGGTTGGGTAAACTACTTCAGGAAAGGCAATATGAAGAATTTTCTTACAGCCATATCGGGTTGGATAAGAACAAAGCTTCGTATTGTCATTTGGAAACAATGGAAGGTGTGTGATAAGCAAATAAAGAGCTTAGTCAAACTAGGCATACCATTGGAAGAGGCAAAAGGCTTGACCTATTGCCGAAAAGGGTATCAATTTATCGCACATTCATGTGTTATACATAGAGCCATTTCAAACGAACGGCTAAAGAAAAGAGGACTTCTCAGTCCTCTTGAATACTATCTTAGTAAGATAGCATAGAAGTGCTTGTTTAAACCGCCGTATGCGGAAGACCGCACGTACGGTGGTGTGAGAGGGAGCGGAGAAGTTTCACTTCTCACTCTCTACTCGATTACTAGTGCAGAAGTTATAGCTTTTTTGATATAATTTTATGTGAAAAAGAGAGGAGTTATTGTATGGCTTATTTTAATATGCGTGCTCTAGATGCACTTACCTATGTAAAAAATAAAAATATGTTACTACCAGATATTCAAAGAGAATATGTTTGGGATATGAATGATATTGAGAAATTATTTGAATCTATTGTAGATGACTATCCAGTGGGTTCTTGTATATTTTGGAAAACTAACAAAAAGACATTAAATGATGAAAAACCTAATTTATATTATTTCATTACAAAATTTAAAAAAGGTGATACAAAAAATGAGGAAGCACCAGAATTTGTTTCTGATGAAACGGATTATTATATTGTTTTAGATGGTCAGCAAAGAATCACTTCATTAAATGTAGCTTTATTTGGCTCCTATACTTCGAAGAAAAAAGGCAAAGGATATAGATTCGATAATTCTAAATCATGGACTGAAAGAGAACTTTACTACAATCTTTCCTTTTATGATAGTGATGAAATTGATGATGAAAAACCTATAAAAAGATTTATATTCTTATCTGAAGAAGAAGCAAAAGAAGGTAACTATTATAAAGTTAAGCAAATAATCCAATACAATACATTGACTGATTATATTGATAGCATCGCTGATTACAATAAAAAAGTTAAGAGCGATTTGATGTGCCTATATAGAAGAATAATGGAAAAATCATCAAGTGTTATTTATTATTATTGCATCGAAGAAAATACATACGACAAAGCTTTAGATATTTTTGTAAGAGTTAATTCTACTGGAAAAAAATTGTCAAAGTCAGATTTACTATTTTCTACATTGATAAATGGCTGGGATGAAGGAAAGAAAAAAATTGATACTTTGATATCTGATTTAAATAAGGCTGGTGATGGATTTGATTTTACAAGAGATTACTTAATGAGATTAGCATTAGTATTAGTGGATGCAGACACAAATTTAAAAATAGATTCATTAACCTCAAAAACAATAACTGAGATTAGGAACAATTGGGGAAGCATAAAAACAGCACTAGAAAAAATGTCTGAACTACTTGTTTCAATAGGTATGTGCGATGAAAATATGACATCTTATAACGCTACAATGCCACTTGCTTATTTTCTTTATAAGGGAGGAAAATTTGATACTCCAGACTCAAAAAAGGAAGCTAGAAAATTTTTAACTGTGTCTATGTCAAAGGGTTTATTTGGTGTTGCGAGTAATGATTCTTTAAATCAAAGTAGGAATGTATTAAAATCGACAACTAAATCGACAAAATTCTCACTAAGTTTATTTAAAGATGTGACATTAACAGGGAATAGAACATTTACTGCAACAAAAGAAGATATTGAATACTGGTTAACAAAATTTGAAAAAGGGAAAAATACTTTTATAATTCTTTCTTTGTTATATCCAAATTACAAATTAAGCCAGGTAAATTTCCATCAAGACCATTGTCACCCATATAGTTCATTTGAATATAAAAAACTTAAGAAATTAATTAAGGATATAAGTGAAGAGAAAATAAAAGAATGGCAAATTAAAAGAAACTTATTGCCTAATCTTCAATTTTTAGCTGGTAAGGAAAATGAATCAAAAAATGATACGCCATTAGTTGAATGGATAAACCAAGAACATGATATTGAATACAAACCAAAAAATATCTCATTTGAATTAACTAATTTTGACGAGTTTTTTGAAGAAAGAAAAACACTTATTAAGAATAAGTTATTTGAAATATTTGATTTGCCATCAGACGAAACTGAGACTAATTAAGGACAAACTTGCGACCAATTGTGCCTTCTAATAATTTATAATTGTTTTAGGAGGGAAACGCATATGGAAGAAGATGTCAAAGTGCCTAAGGCAAAGGGTAAGCTAATAGCAAGAACGCCACTCGGTCATAAAACACTAGAAGATGGAACAATTATCCTGTTTTCGGCACTTTTTTGAATAAAAATTAAAGAATGTTACGACTGCATCGTACTTTTTCTATATTTAGTTATTAACTTTGTGAGTTAGAAAGATTTGCGTTCTATAAAATCGCCCATTGAGCCTCTATGCTTTATGTATGGAGGTTTTTTATGAAATACACTACATACGACGCGGCTTTCAAAATGAAAATCTGCGAGGAATACGCTGCCGGTAACGTTTCCTATCGACAACTGGCGGAAAAGTACAATGTCAACTTATCTTCGCTGGCATCCTGGATTGGGAAATACAAGGCCATGAATGGCATTGTCCCATTGCCCAAAGGCAGCAGCTTCTACAAGGTTGCCCCGAGGGAATTGAGCCAGGAACCGGGGGTTGGAGGCGAAAGTCAATCCATTCCGTTCAGAACCAATGGCATTGACATCTCCACCAACGCCGAGGGCATCAAGGCAATCCTGGAGGCAATTCTGAAATGATCGGCCTCGACAGAATCAAGAGTATTTACATCCATCCGGGAACGACCGATTTCCGTAACGGCATCTATGGCCTGAGGAAATTGATCGGCCCTGGGATGGAAACGCAATGTCTGTATGTCTTCGCCAACAAGACCTTCAGCTCAATCAAGATCATCGAGACCGAGGGAAACGCAATATGGCTCTATCGAAAGCGTTTGGCGAGAGGCAGGTTCCATTATCCGAAATCAGGTGACAAAAGCCTGCTGGCAGAAGGGGAGGTAAGGGTGATTCTGGAGGGTGTCTCGCTCATCAACAGAATCGAAAGCAAAGGCAGGACCAGCACCGGCAACTTTTACTAATTCTTGACTTTAACTTTCTTTGAAAGTTATATATAATAAAAACATGCAAAGGGAGATGGATTTTTCAAACCTTACCGCAGAACGGTTGGCCTACATCAGGTCCCTGGAGGACGGGATAGGCGAAAGGGGCGAAGCGATATCCGCCCAAAGGGAGGAAATCCGGTCCAGGGACGCAACCATCTCCAGCCAAACCAGCGAAATAGATGCCAAGGGCAAGGCAATCGCATCCAAGGACGCCGAAACCAGGGAAAGGGACGAGACAATCGGGGAAATCCTGGAAACCCTCGATGTGGAAAGGCCAATCGTCGGGCGCCTTAGCCTGGAAAGGTTCGTCACCAGGAAGGACATTCCCCAACCTACCAATAGCAGAGTGGAAGGCGTCGTAGCCGAAAGCAAGAAGGAACCGGGGCGCAAGAAGGGAAGTAGGAATTTCGGCAAGGATTATCTGGAATCGCTGAGCGCACTGAATCCACCAATCACCCTGGACATAGCGGCGGAGTTGCTCAAGGCAAGCCCCGGCATGAAGCTGCTCAAGATCAAAGACGAGGAAACCTACCTGATCAAGCAAGTCAAGGCACATGTCGCCGTCCACAGGGTGATAATACCCATATACAAGGGCGACGATGGCAGGATCTACCGTTCCGAACACATGTCCCCCATCCACCATGGCAACGCCGACGCCTCGCTGCTGAGCGACGCAATCACGATGAAATACTTCCTGGGGGTTCCCGAATACAGGTACGAAAAGTGGCTGAAGGGCGAGGGACTGCCGTTTTCGCAGAGGACCCTGAACAACTGGGCCGGCCAGTGCGCATCGCTCCTTTGGCCGTTCTACGAACACTTGAAGTCGGTGTATGCCGGCGCGGAAAGCGGCATCAGGGACATCCACGTCGACGAGACCTGGATCGACGTGATAGAGAACAAGAGGGAAAACCGCAGCAAGAGCTACATATTCTGCTATTCCGGCAGGACAAGGCACGGAAACAAGGTCCCGCTCTTCGAGTTTTCCACCAGCAGAGAGACCAAATGCGTTGCCGACACCCTGGCCGGATACGAAGGCAACATCACCGTCGATGGATATGCCGGCTACAATTCCATCCGAAGCGGCAAGGTCACGCTGCAGCGCTGCATGGTCCATGCCAGGCGGGAACTGGCAAATATCGCCAAGACGCTGAGGGAGGACCAACTGAAGTATTCCATTGCGTACAGAGGCGTCCAGATATTCGACAGGATCTTCCTCAAGGAGAAGCAGTTCAGGGCCAAGTCGCTGACGCCAGACGAGAAATTGGCGCAAAGGCATTCGCCTGAATACCAGGGACTGGTCAATGAGCTGAATGGGTACTTCGACAGCATGAACCCCGAAAAGAACTCTCCGTTGGCAAAGGCGAAAACCTACTGGGACAACCTCGATGGCAAGCAATGGACATACCTGGACAAAGGCCATGTCGACCTCGACAGCAACGAAGCCGAGAGGCAGGCCAAGAAGTTTGTCATAGACCGCAAGAACTTCTTGTTTTGCAAAAGCGAGAGAGGCGCAAAAACCGCCTGCATACTCTTGACAATGATTGATTTGGGTTACGAAAACGGCTTGGAACCCAGGTCCTACATAGAATATTTGCTCAATAACGTTGGGAAGAAAGACTTCCACAGTTTGTTGCCGCGGTCCGCATCGATTCCGCCAGAGATCAGGATCTAAGACGCTAAAAGGAAGGGTGTACGAAATTCTGCACAGTGGTGTGCAAAAATTCATACCCTCTATACTTTTGCCTTC
>DAVZIW010000096.1:0-5935 GCA_052273085.1 Candidatus Alloenteromonas sp. | reverse complement strand
ATATATAGGTTGTATTGCCCCAAGTTATAGAGAGCTAACCAAAGCAGATCCAAATCTAAACGGGAATGGGAAAATAATATTTGATGGAATAGCAAGACCGAATAAAAAAAGTGAATACGAAGTTGAATTGTTCCTTCCTCTTTATAGCGGTCTTAATAACATCTACGTTGGCTTGAAAGATAACTCCTTATTATTAGAAGCCTCGCCTTATAAGCATAAGAAACCGATTGTCTTTTATGGTTCTTCAATTACCCAAGGGGCATGTGCTAGTAAGCCTGGAGATGACTATATTTCTAAATTATCTAGAATGCTTGATTTTGATTTTATTAATTATGGGTTATCTGGAAACGCAAAAGCTGAAAAAGAAATCGCGGATTATCTATCTAAAATAGATGCCTCAATATTTGTTTTAGATTATGACCATAATGCTCCTGATGCAGACTATTTAAGAAAAACACATTACCCATTATATAAAACAGTAAGAGACGCTAACCCAACTACTCCTATAATAATGATGACGATGCCTGCTTTTGAAACTTGGAAAGATAGACCAATTAATAAAGCGCGCAGGGAAGTAATTCTAGAAACAATAGAAAAAGCCAAAAAAGATGGAGATAACAATATTTACCTAATAGATTGCTATGGATGCTTCGGTGATATTAACGAATGCGGAACAACAGATAACGGTCACCCAAATTCATTAGGCTTTCAAAAAATGGCTGAAAAGTTATATCCATTACTTGATAAATTGCTTAACTAAACTTTATATACTTCAAAGTTACTAACTTTTGAGTATATTACAAAGGAAAGCTTGTTTTTTTGCAAAAGCTCAATTACTTGGGGTGCTTCTTCTTTACGCCATCAAATGTCCTTAGAAATATAATATTAAAGCGAAATAACGGCAAACGAATAAACGGCAATAAATAGAAAATAAGTACAAACTATTTCGTTTTTTGCCGATAAATATATAATATAGTTATGGCTAAATTCATAAGTGTTAAAGAAATTTCTATTAAATGGAATATATCGGAAAGAAGTGTCCGAAATTACTGCGCCTTAGGAAGAGTTAAAGGCGCTACTTTAGTTGGAAAAACATGGATGATTCCTGAAGATGCTAAAAAGCCTATTAGAAGCAATGAAAAAGAAAACAAGAATTATCTTTTAGAAAGACTTCGTTTCGAAAAGAATAACCAAATTAAGGGTGGCATTTATCATAAGCTAATGATTGATCTCACATATAATTCAAATCATATTGAAGGCAATGAATTGACTCATGACGAAACTAGATATATTTTTGAAACAAGAACCATTGGGACTGATAAAAATTCTATCAAGAAAGTAGATGATATTATCGAAACAATAAACCACTTTGCTGCGATTGACCGAGTAATTGATTTTGCTAACTATGAGTTAAGCGAAGCATTCATTAAGGAATTACATAAAATACTAAAATCGAACACAAATGATTCGAGGCTTCCTTATTTTGCTACTGGCGATTACAAAAAATTACCAAACGAAGTTGGAGGCATAGAGACTACTCATCCAAGATTAGTGGCCTCCACAATGAAAAAGCTCCTTAATGATTATAATAAAAAGAAAACTCATTCTTTCGAAGAAATAATAGAATTCCATGTTAAATTTGAACGTATACATCCATTCCAAGATGGCAATGGTAGAGTAGGTAGACTAATCGCATTCAAAGAATGTATAGTAAATAATTTTGTCCCATTCATTATTTTTGACAATAAAAAGATGTTCTATTACCAAGGATTTAAAAACTGGAATCAAGAGCATGGCTATTTAATGAATACGTGTCTAGATGGGCAAGACAAAGTTAAAACCTATCTAGATTACTTCAACGTTCAATATAAATAAAATCCTCTTAGTGAATCTAACTAAATTAAAGATTTTTATATCAATTCGCTCTAATCATTATCACTATTGAAACATAAAAAGCGACTTCTACAATAGTAACTATGAGGAGAAACACTATGGTAGATAATGAAGATTGTAAATTTCTTTTGGAAATTGGTTTCACTTTAAATGAATCAAAAGTCTATTTAACTTTATTACAAAATAGGTACTTAAATGGATACGAAATAAGCAAACTTTCTAACGTATCTCGTTCTTTAGTCTATAACGTAATTGATAGATTGGTTGCTAAAGGTTTCGTTTTAAAAAGTGAAGGCCAGATAAATTATTATTGTGCTTTACCATACGATAAAGTTATCGAAAAAATTAGAAATGATAATACCAACAAATTAAACGTAGCTAGAGAGAAATTGAAAAATTATTCTCGTATAGAAAATGAATCTGAATATATTTTCAATATTAAAGGAATGGATGAATTCTTTAGTAAGGCAAATGATTTAATATTAAATGCTGAAAAAGAGATTTCTATTTCTATTTGGGAAGATGACTTTCCTAAAATCGAGGAAAGTTTATCAATTGCTTCTAAAAAAGGTATTAAAGTTTATATCTTTAGTTTTTCAAATATAACTTTTCCTTCTGGCGAGATATTTTCCTATCGACTTAAAGATCCAACCTCCTTATTTCCGTATAGAAGAATAAGCATAGTTGTTGATGGTAAGGAAGTAATTATTGGAGAAAACGCGGGAGATAAATCAATATGTGTTCTCTCCAAAAATCATGCTCTAGTTTCTATAACTACTGATGAAATTGTTCTTAATATTTTTTGGCTAAAATATATCAAATCAAAAGGCTTATTAAAAAATAATGCCACTTCTGAGGAATTTTTATCTTTATTAAACAAATTACGTGAAGACTTGGGAGTTTCTCCTGACATGACAAAAAATTATTTAGTATTCAATTTTCAATTTGGAGGTAAAGATCATGAATCAAACAAAGATTGAAAAGAAAAAGCAACGGGAGGCAAAGGAATTAGTTAGAAGGGAAAAGCAGATAAAATTTAAAGAAAACAAATTTTACCTAATCTATCTTTTTATGATACTTTCTTTAGTATTCATAACTGATGAGATTGCATCTACCATTTCCATTCAATTCCAAAGTAATATTGTTAATGAATTTTTTGTGAATAAGATGGGAATGACTTATGGCGAAGGACTTTCCTTGTTTTCTGCTTTAGGCTTTATCACTTATCCAATATCATTATTAATGGTTGTATATCGTCCTCTTGCTGATAAATATGGAAGAAAACCTTTCTTAATTTTAAATACTCTCTGCATGGCCTTAGGGTTATTTATTGTCTATCTTTCACAAAATATAGTCGTATATATGATTGGTGGAACATTAATGGGATTCATGGTTTCGCACGACATGCAAGTTGTATATATTCTTGAATGTTCTAGCGAGAAAAATCGAGCAAGAAATTATTCAATCACTAAAGCCATTGCTATTCTTGGAACACTTCTTGTACCACTTTTAAGAGAAACTATAATGCAAAATGTAAGTGAAAGATGGCATTTAGTTTATTTAGTTCCTGCAATAATTGGATTTGTTCTTTCTTTTCTAGCTCTTTTATGTGCTAAAGAAACCCATGTTTTTTTAGAAAATAGAATTAAATATTTAAAAACCCCTTTAGGCGAAAGAGAGAAAAAATCTAAAGAAGAAAAAATGAATAATGCTCAAGGTGGCATTATAAATGCTATTAAATTTTCTTTTAAGCATCATCAACTTCGTTGTTTGATCATTGCTTGTGCTTTCTTCTATTTAGCATCATTAGCTACTGCAACATATAATACAGTCATGAAAGAAAGCGCAGGTATGAGTGAAGAACAAATTACCTATGCACTATATTTATACCCAGTCGGTAATGCTCTTGCCACTTTAATCAGCGGCTTCGTTTCAGATAAATTTGGAAGGAAAGCGACTATCATAGCAATGGGCATCGCTTCCATTAGTTGCTACTCGATATTTATTGCTTCTTCTATGCTTTCATGGTCACCATATCTTACTGGCTTTGCTATTGGAGGATTTATGGGGTGCTATTGGGGAGCCGGAGATACTATTGGATCAATTATGTTTTCTGAATCAGCCCCTACGAATTTACGTTCATCAGTAACGGTTATTAATACACTTTTAAATGGAGTTATTGGAGGATTAGCGTCAATCATTGCAATGGTTGTTATTCCATTTATTCCAAGTAGTATGTTTGGATACTTCTACTTATGTTTAACCATACCTGGATTAATAGGAGCAACAATTATGATTTTCAAATTCGTAGGTGAAACTAAAGGTTTAGATTTATCAAAAGTTACTGGAAAAGAATGGGATAAAAAGGATATCAAAAATGAATCAACAAATATTTAATTACAAAACAGATGAAAAGCCACTTGAAAATATTAAGGAGAACTGTGGATTTGCCGCGATATTCAAGGATATTGGAGTTATTGGAGATTCGCTTTCAAGTGGCGAATTTGAAGCCACAGATGAAAACGGTCAAACTACTTTTCATGATTTTTATGAATATTCATGGCCAGCTATTCTTCAAAGAATAACAGGAACTAATTATTCTAATTATTCTAGAGGCGGAATGACTCTTAAAGAATTTTATGAATCATGGGCTAATAAAAACAATTTTTGGCAAAAAAAGCAAGCCTATATCATCGATTTAGGAAATAACGATATATACTGGTGCAAACAACAAATCGGAACAGTTGAAGATATCAATGTTGATGATCCTTCCCTTAACCATGAGACTTATTTTGGCTATTTGGGAAAGGTTATCTCTAAACTCAAAAGTTTAGAAAAAGACTCAATTATATTTTTGGTTTCTATGCAAATCGATCATACTTCAAAAGAAAAAGATGAAACTTCAAGATATGTTGCAAAAGAAATGGAAAAA
This sequence comes from Candidatus Alloenteromonas sp., assembly GCA_052273085.1. Classification (GTDB taxonomy): domain Bacteria; phylum Bacillota_I; class Bacilli_A; order RFN20; family CAG-826; genus Alloenteromonas. The sequence goes on along the minus strand of DAVZIW010000096.1, from coordinate 1,110 downwards.
GTAACAAAAATTTTTACTAATACATTCTTGATAGATATAACAACATATGGTCCAGTCTATGATGAAGAAGCTCGAGAAAAATTTGCAATGGGATTCCATCCTAATGCGATGGGCTATTACATTTATGCATTAATGATTGGAAACTATATTGATTATATCATTAGAAAGAATTATAAAGATTTCTTTAAAGTTCCTTTTATAGGTACCGGCCTAGATAATAAGAATTATTAATAAAAGGGTTCTCCACTTTTTTTATGGGGTCGGATTGTTTCTAAAATCTATTATTTTTTCATGGGGTCTTTCTCGAGGGCTATAATATCTCGGCTTTCTGTAGCAATATCAATCCATACTGACAACTTCGTATTTAGATACAAGAGTAGCTGTTTGTGGAGGAATGTTAAATCTCTACTAAATTTAGGGGGTTATCAAGCGTGAAAAAGGGGCTCCACCACCGAAAACCCCACGTTGACCCCCCAAAAAAAGTGGAGAATCAAAAAACTAATTACTGAGATTTCTGAAAACCCAACGGAAGAGGAACTGAAAAAGTTACTTCCTTGAAAAATAAAATCCTAATCCGATTTCATTCGAATTGGTTCGAACGAGACAAAATTTGCGCTTACACCACAAGAGCAACGATTGAAAAAGAAAAAAGCGCCTTATGATTGGTACCCCTTTCCTAATGTCTAGGATTTGGGGTACCTTTCAAATCCGTCAGCTTAGACGCTTTTATAACGTCGGTCAGCATTGTAATTTCCGCCGTATCGAAAAGTTGATGAACGGCATAATAATACCGCGATTTCTTTATATACGAACAAATTTCGTATCCGTATTTGTTAAGCAAGTCTATATCCGACGGCAATACCTTTCTCGAAACCGATATTCCGCGTTCTTTCAATTCTTCGATGATTTCGTTAGTCGAAAGAGCGTGTTCCTCATCGGTCGATTTTAACAGTATGTCGTATAAGACTAATAGTTTTATTGAGCTATCCGTATTCTTTGCCATGGCATTACCTTACAAATTAAGATTATCCGGTTTTAACAGGAAATCGAAGATGTTCATAAACAATACGCCGTTGTCGTTATAATACGTAGGCGACATATCTCCCGTAA
>DAVZIW010000095.1:0-6100 GCA_052273085.1 Candidatus Alloenteromonas sp. | reverse complement strand
TATAAATAGCCCCTGTAATAATGATTCTGTATCAATTTTTGCTGATTTATCTAATCTAGAAATTGAGAGTGAAGGGAAGATAAGCAAAGAAGTATCTAAAGATGGTCTTAGATTCAAAATAGAGGAAATAAAAAGCTATGAAATGGATTCTAGCGAAGATTTATTGCCGATAAAAATTGTAATCAATAACGAAGAATCACTATTGTTTAATGTTAGATTCCATGCAATTCTTGAAAAAGAAAACTCTTCAGTTTTTGCTGATTTTGACAAAAATATAATATTCGGGCATTTAGAAATAATCGGAGATGGAGACTATAGCGTTTCAATTAGCGGAAATGGCATTGATGTTAAAGACATATCTGTTGAAGATGGAGAATTCAAATATTCTCATGAGGGAAAGTTGCAGGAAGGGAAGTATGCTATTCGGGTTTATGAAAACCAAGAACTAGATGATGGCTGGGATGATAACATTGCTATTCCATTAACCAAAGAACCTCTTTATTTTAAATTATTCGATGTTTGCCACTTAGAACATGCTAAATTTAGAATCACAGGAATCAGATTTATTTCTAACGACCAATATCTTCCTTTGCGAATAACTAACGATTCTTTTATTCATATATCCAAAAGGCTTGATATACCAGAATTGCTAAAAAAAGACGAAGAATTCGAAATTCTTATTGAACAAGGCAAAGGGGTTCTAAAAGGAAAAGACTCAATATGTTATAAAGGAGAATTGTTTGTAAAGAGCTACTTTGGGAAGGATGTATTTGTTTGCAATGTGATGGTTATTTATCCATCCAAATTGAACCCGAATGAAAAAATAGTTTTGAAGATGGAGGAAGATCAAGCGATTGATCTATATTACAATCGTGATAAAGGAAAAATTGTAAGCACCGATATCGACGAGAAATATAAGGATAATCCAAGTCTTAGGTATAAAGAGATAATTGAATTGCTCGATAACAAGTATTCACTTAATTTGGTATTGAGGGAGGATTAATATGGGTTTTAATGTTATAAAGTCGTATCAAAGAATTGCTAAGCAATATAGGCGATATCTTAAAACAATGTTTAGTATTTCAGATCCTGAATATATGGATTTATTTTCTAGAGCCTTATCTAGCGATAGTCAGTTTGAAAAAGGCCCTTATCTCGATGTGTCAAATTCTTTTGAGAAAGGGAAAAGCGTTAAAGAGTTAGTAGATGAAGGAATCTTGAATAACGGTTTTCTAAATATAACTCGTTTTAAAGACATGAGGCTCCATTATCACCAAGAAGAGTCTCTGAGGAGGTCCAATAGCGGCGACAACATGATTGTTTCTACCGGGACGGGTTCTGGAAAAACTGAGTGTTTTTTGCTGCCTGTCCTTAACGAAATCATGAATGAGGTTACAAAAGCCAAAGAAAAAGGCGAAGAAATGGAACCTGGTGTTAGGGCTTTGATTATTTATCCAATGAACGCCCTTGCTAACGATCAAATGGATAGATTAAGGAAAATTCTAATTGATTATCCTGATATAACTTTTGGATCATACACTGGTCAAACCAAACATATGGAAAGAACTAAGCACGGCATTGAAGGTGCCTATGAGCAATATATCCGTCTCCATGGCAAAAGAAGTGATGACCAAAGATTGAGAGTACCGCTTAAAAACGAAATACTTTCAAGGGAAAGAATGAAAAAAGAGCCACCCCATCTATTAATAACTAACTATGCAATGCTTGAATATTTGATGTTGCGTCCAGAAGATAATGTATTTTTCGATGGGCAATATGCAGGTCATTGGAAATATATAATTCTTGATGAAGCTCATACTTATTCCGGTTCTACTGGTATTGAAGTATCTATGCTTTTGCGCAGATTGCAAGCAAAGCTATGTGATAATTTAAATCATGAACTTCAATTCTTTTTAACCTCCGCAACGCTAGGTGATAAAGATTCTGATTTGGAAGTTGTTCGTTTTGGAGAGAATTTAACGGGTAGGCCGTTTTTAAAACAAAACATCATTAGGGCAACTAGGATTGAAAGACTTCCTAAAGACATTAACTATCAACTAGATTCGAGCTTTTATTGTTTTATTCATAAACTTTTAGATGATGGGTATGATGAACATTCCATTTTCTCCAAAATGAGAGAAAAATATCCAGAACTTGTACATGAAAACAATAGTTTAGAGCACGCCCTATTTGAGATATTAATCAGGGATAAGACATATTGGAAAATTAAATTATATTTGGAAGAAACTAAAAGTATTTCTGCTATTTGCGAATACATGGGTTGGTCCGATTTGGAAATTACATCTTTTGTGGAAGTGGCTTCTAAGGCTATTAAAAATGGAGAAAAACTATTTGATTCTAGATATCATGCTTTCTTAAAAGCAACTGAAGGTATTTTCATCACTTTAGCTCCGCATAAAACTCTTTCCCTTCATCGTATAAACCATGTGTTTGATGATAATGGAGACGAATGGAAAGCATTTGAAGCGGTAACTTGTACATATTGTCATTCCATTTATATACTTGGTTATCAAAAAGACCATAAACTTGTTCAATATAATTCATCGGATTCAAATGACATTAAATGTGCCTTCCTTCTAGGGGATAAGATTGAAGATTTCGACGAAGACAATTCTTTAAAATCCAATAAAATGAAGGCTGAGCCTTATGAAATCTGCCCTCATTGCGGATATTTACGTCATGCTTGCCAAATTGGCAAAGGTGCTTGCCCTGATTGTGGCTCAATTGATTTTGTTAAACTTATCAAAGTTGAAACAACGGATGAAAAAGAAGGTAAAGTTACAAAGTGTGTAGCATGTGAAAATACAAATAATTTAGGCGTACTTAGAAGCTTCTTTTCTGGGCAAGAAGCTTCTACTAGTGTTATAGGTACATCTCTTTTTGAAGAACTCCCAAGCCATGAAAAGCATATAAAAATAGAAAACGAAGATTTTGATGATGGCTTTGGTGAACCTGGTGAAACGGTTGAAGAGGTGCATAAAGCTAAACAGTTCCTAGCGTTTTCTGATTCCAGACAAGCTGCCGCTTATTTTGCTACGTACTTCTCGACGTCTTATGATCAAATCCTCTTTGCTAGAATTATTCAAGAAGCTGTGTCTAAGCAAAACAATGCATCGCTTTCTCACTTTGTTTATTATGTTGCTAAGTTATTGGAAGAAAATTCCATAGTACCATTCGACGAATATCTTGCTCAAAAGAGATCTCCTAGCGGCAAGCCTTATGACTATCAAAGGCTTGCTTGGGCTGCTGTTTTAAAAGAGCTTATCGGCAATAAGGAAAGACGCTCTTTAATGTCGTTAGGGTTGCTTGGTCTTGATTTTGAGGAGAATATTACTTTTAAAGAGAATTCAAAATATAATTTGAGCTCAAAAGAAGTGCGCGACATATGTTTAGTTTTCACTCTTGGAATGCTAACCGATGCATCTATTGATTATCCAATCGGCTTCAATTTGGCTGAAAAGGAATTTTTTACTTATAAAGGAATTGAAAATTCTTTTTTATTAAATGTTTCAGATACAAGAACGCATTCATTCATTCCAAGCAAAGAAAATGGTTCTAACAAGAGATTTGATTACCTCTACCGTGTACTTCAAGCAAAGAATCCTGATATTACAAAAGAAGAGGTAAAAACGTTTTTAACCAGTTTATGGAATCTTTTCTTTATTCGCATTCCTTTTATTTTGAAACAAAATAAGAGTGGATATAAAGTATCTTCTGATTCTCTTAGAATAATTAATCCAAATAAGTGGTATCGTTGCGACAAATGTCAAAGGTTAACTCAATCTAATGTAATGGGAGTTTGTCCTTCATTCCATTGCAATGGGCACCTGCATGAAGTAGATGTTAAGAAAGAAGAATGCCACGACCATTATTATTGCCTCTATCACGAGTTAGAGCCAGCTCCCTTACGCGTTGTTGAACATACGGCTCAATTAAATAAAGAAGAAGGCTATTTCTATCAATACTTATTTAAGAATCAGGAATTAGATGTATTAAGTTGCTCTACGACTTTTGAAATGGGTGTAGACGTAGGCGAGCTTGAAACCGTCTTCATGCGTAACATGCCTCCGTCTCCATCTAATTATGTCCAAAGAGCCGGGCGAGCTGGAAGAAGCGCAAAGTCAGCGGCTTTCGCGTTGACCTTTTGCAATAAATCAAATCATGATTTCAATTATTTTGCCCATCCGGAATCAATGATTGGTGGGTTGATTGAACCGCCTCACTTCAATATTGAAAATGAAAAGATCGGTATCCGCCATATTTATTCAAGTGCTTTATCGTTCTTCTTTAAGAAATATCCGGAGTATTTTAATAATGTTGCCTCGTTCATGAAAGAAGTAGATGGCAAATCAGGTTTCTTAGCTTTAAAGGATTATCTATATTCTTATCCGAATGATTTAAGAGATTTTCTTCTAGAGGCATTCCCTTTTTCTCTTAGAAAGAAATATTCCTTAGATGATTTTGGTTGGCTTGATTATTTGTATGGGGAACCTAAAGAGAATTATCCTAACTTTGATAGGGTTCGTGAATTGTATGAAAAAGATATAAATACATTAGAAACCGAATTAAAGAAGGCTAAAGCAACTAGGCCTGAAGATATAAAGTATCTACAGATGAGGATAAGCACCTATGAATCGGAAGAGATAATATCTTTCTTATCCAGAAATAATATCCTTCCAAAATATGGCTTTCCAGTTGACACGGTAACGTTGAAACCTAATTACTGGACAAGTAGCGGCGACGATATTGTGGGGTTGGATCTTTCACGTGATTTGGGGACTGCCATATCAGAATATGCCCCTGGATGTGAAATTGTAGCTAATGGCAAACTAATAACCAGTCGTTATATACAAACGGTTCCTGAAAAGGTGTGGAGGTCATACGATTATATTGAATGCCCATATTGCAATACTTTGAATGTGGAAATTCATAGAACCCATGAAGAAAACGAACAATGCTTTTGCAAACAATGCAAAAATCCTCTCGATATAAGAGACATACATACTTTTATAGTTCCTGAATTCGGTTTTATAGCAGACAAGGACATAAGGAAACCTTCCCTAATTAAACCGGAACGTAATTATAGGTCAGAAGCTGCTTTTGTTAGTTATGATGAAAAAATACCCGAAACAACATACTTGATTAACAAAACAAAGGTTAATATTGCTTTGATAAATAATGGGCCCATGGTCATATTGAACAAACAAGATTTCTTAGTTTGTCCAGAGTGTGGTTACGCTGAAGAAGCCGATTTATTCGATATAAAAATTAAAAATGTAATCGTTAGGGAAGAAGATCATAAGACTCCAATTGGAAGAAAATGTAGCTGTCATAGATTGGAACATTATTCTTTGGGATATCATTTTAAAACCGATGTAGTTCGCATTTGCATTGATGCTCCTTTGCTATCGCTTGAAGAACCTAGATTTGAGGCTTATTCAATTTTACAGGCAATTTTATTAGCCGTTTCAAGGGTGCTTGATATTGAATATGGCGAAGTGTCTGGCTGCCTTCAATATCGAGCGGGGAATAGTGTTAATTTTTCCTACATTCTCTATGACAAAACACCTGGTGGAGCAGGGTATGTAAAACGTTTGAATGATGAAGTTGTCCTAAATAAAATTATAGAAACTGCTTATAAGATAGCTAAATCTTGTCATTGTGGTGGCGAGGAAGGCGATTCTTCTTGTTATTCTTGCTTAAGGACATATCAAAATCAAAAATATCACGATAATATCAAGAGAAAGTATGTTATTGATTATCTTGGCAATGTATTGGAAAAATAATTTCCGACATTAGATAGATATTCGTGGGGAATTCAGAAATAATAAAGCAAATATTAGCAAATGGCGAGTTCGTGTAAAAGAGTCCGAAATTATCATCGGACTTTTCTCTTTTATTAGCCGAAAATATATTTAAGGGCATCCGTTTCCCTCCTGATTATTCTGTCAAAATGTGTTATAATATAATAAAATTTAGTAGAAGATCGCAAAGATAATGAAAAACAAAGAAATTACCGTATTAGATCAGGAAATACATATCAATAAAGATGATTATTTTTCTCTTACGGATATTGCGA
>DAVZIW010000094.1:0-6174 GCA_052273085.1 Candidatus Alloenteromonas sp. | reverse complement strand
CATCTTTTTTTACTATTAACGCTAGATTACGGCGGAATTACCCGCATAAGGGGGGAGTGGCAAATTCCCGATACAACTATCATACTATCCTTTTTTAAAACTACATAGAGTTTTATTGCCAATTTTCTGGCGTTGTCCTATTTGATTTGAACCACTCCGTATCTTTTAGGAGAGTATTGTTATTCGAGCATTCAACTAGAGGCTTATCTTTAAAGGTAACTACGATATTCCCATTCATTGAAGTATATTTGCTCTTATCTTTGAAATCTCCTAAAGTAGTAACGTAGACTTTATCAGTATAAACCGCGATTCTATCGATAAAATCCTGGGCCGGGAAAGTCCTTTCGTTACTTTTTGCATATTCGGTATTGCCTGCGCAGCAACAAACACATACTAAGGAAGGCTGTATTTTTTCTAGCAAGGCATTACCTGAAGCTGTATAAGAACCATGATGCCCAGCCTTAAATAGGCTAACTTTGTTTAGTTTATTATATTTAGTTAAGCTATATTCAGAAGCTTCTTCGGCATCCCCAGTAAATAAGAATTCCCTGTCGCCTTGGATAAATCTAAGACAAACAGAATAATCATTTTGGTCAGAGAATTTCGAGGAAGAAAATTTGACATTATCATCATTAAGCATGGTGATATCTTTTTTAGTATGGTCATAGAAAAAATTATAAAGAACTTCCACCTTTAAACTCTTCCCTAAGTCAACTATATAATTGTTATTTACGGTAGTTAATTCAGAAGCGACTTTCCAATTTGTCCCGTTATTAACGGCATAATTTCTAGCCTCGACATATTTTTTATAAACCTCAGTCGCACCGTCTAGATTAGTTGGATTCTTATTATCGATTAAAGTTGTCCCACTTTCATAATAAGAAAAATCAATCAAGTTATCGACTTTGTAATTATAAAGAATGCCAGTTTTATTAGATTTATTATTAGAATCATTTACCCCAGAAAAACCTGCGATATGGTCTTGATGGGCGTGGGTTGCAATTACATATTCAAGTTTGTTGTCTTCGACTCTACCTTCTTGATTTAGATAAGAAGAAATAGTCGCTGCAGAATTTGCCCTAGACCCAGCATCGATTAAAATATCATTCTCCCCTGCTTTTATATAAACGCAGTCTCCGGTATTTGCATTGCCAAGTTCAAGGAAATGAAAACTAATCGGATCAACATCAGGAGCAGAATAGATAAGCTCTGGCTCATATTTTTGCCTATTTATCATTGGTTCAAGATAATAATCATAAGTAGTAAACAAACTAAATCCGAAACAAACTAACGAAACAAATAGGAAAAGGAATGCCAAAGGGCTCTTTTTAAAAGCCTTTTTACCTTCCTTTATTATTTTCTTATTTACATTCTTTTTAGCCATATATTTTATATGTCAGTCCTTTTGTCTTTATAATAAGTTGATTCGATTATTCCCCCACCAAGCATCTTTTCTCCATCATATATAACCCCGATTTGGCCTGGAGTAACTGCTTCTACGCCTTGAGAATAATCTAGCCTAATCTTCTCACCTTCAAAAGTTAAAATGCATTTTTGGTCTTGCTGTCTATATCTAAATTTAACACCTACTTCAATTGGAGAAGTCGGTTTAGGCCCAATCCAATTAACATCGCTTAAATAACAAGAAGTCGAGGTAAGAAGGTATCTTTCGCTAGGATGAGCGACATAGAGGATATTGTTCTTTACATCTTTTTTATAAATTACAAAAGAGCCATCTTCCTCCCCTTTTATTCCACCGATTCCAAGTCCTTTTCTTTGTCCAATCGTATAATAAAGGACACCTTGATGCTTACCGACTACTTTATTTGTCTTTCCTTCGATTATATCCCCTTCTTTTGCAGGCATATAATTTTGTAAGAATGACCTGAAATTCCTTTCCCCAATAAAACAAACTCCAGTCGAATCTTTTTTATCCATAACTGAAGCTAAATCTAATTCATGGGCAATTCGCCTAACTTCATTTTTATCGATATCACTTAAAGGGAATAAGCAAGAAGAAATTTGTTCTTCATTAAGAAAAGAAAGGAAATAAGATTGATCCTTATTTTTATCAAAAGCCTTAAAGATATAACTAGTCCCGTCAACATCGACTCTTTTCGCATAATGACCCATGGCAATATAGTCGCAACCTTGGGATTTAGCAAACTTCAAGAATGAATCGAATTTAATGTATTTATTGCAAAATACATCTGGATTTGGGGTTCTTCCATTTTTATATTCATTTAGGAAATAGGAAAAGACATTATCCCAATATTCCTTAACAAAATCTTGTCTTAATAAGGGGATGCCGAGTTTATCTGCTACCAATTTAGCATCTTCATAATCTTTTTCCTGTGGGCATTGGTTTGCATTTACATTAGGATTCCCTAAATAGTCATTATTGGCCAATGAATCCCAGTTTCTCATAAAACCAGCGACAACTTCATAACCTTGCTTTTTTAATAAATATGCAGCGACGGCCGAATCGACCCCGCCACTTAATCCAATCATTACTTTCATAAGAAAAGTTCCTTGCTATCTAACATTAACGTAAACGGACCATCATTAACTAAATCAATCTGCATGTCCGCTCCAAATATCCCTCTTTCGACCTTAAATCCATATTTTTTAAGTTCCAAAAGGAAATCTTCATATAGTCTTGAGGCTTCTTCATAATTCAAAGAAGAAGTAAAACTAGGCCTATTCCCATCTTTTAAAGATCCATATAAAGTAAATTGGGAAACAGCTAAAATCTCCCCATTAACCGAAGATAAAGATAGATTAGTCTTTCCTTTTTCATCTTCAAATATCCTCATTTTGGAAATCTTTTCAGCCATTTTGGAAATGATTTTATCATCATCACCAAAAGTAAAGCCAACTAAAAGGCATACCCCTTTAGAAATCGAAGAAAAAGGCTTGTTATCGATACTTAGGTTAGCCTTAGAAACCCTTTGGACTAAAACTCTCATTTTATTTTATGTATTCGTGAACTATTGGGTGAATCTTAATAGGTTCTTTCTGAATATGGAAAGAAGAAATGACATCTTTTGCAACTTCTTCGTAATTATCTTTATTAGTATGGATATAGCAAAGCAAATCACCTTTATTGACCTTGTCTGCTAATTTCTTATTCAAGACAATGCCGGCAGACATATCGATTTTATCATCCATTGTCTCTCTTCCAGCCCCAAGCTTCATCACTGAGATACCTAGTTTTAGACAATCCAATTTGCTTATATATCCTTCTCTCTCAGAATATAAAGGAACAATATGACTTGCCAGAGGAAGTTTAGATAAATCCTCTAGATAAGAAATATCGGCGCCTTGTGCTTTAAACATTTCTAATAATTTTCTATATCCAGAGCCATCTTTAATGGACTTCCTTATTCTTTCTTTTCCTTCTTCAAAAGAAGAGACAATATGGGCTTGTTCTAGCATTATTGCACCGGCATAAGTAACTAAATCGACTAAATCTTTTGGACCTTTACCCTGAAGCGTCATAACCGCTTCTTTTACTTCCAAGGCATTTCCAATCGCCATACCTAAAGGCTCTTCCATATCGGTGATTATTGCCCTAGTATCTCTATGCAAATAAGAACCAATATCAACCATGGTTTTTGCTAATTCCTTGGCTTTTTCGATATTTTTCATAAAGGCCCCATCACCAAATTTAACATCAAGAAGAATGCAGTCCGATCCTGATGCTAATTTTTTAGACATGATGGAAGAGGCAATTAAAGGAATGGATTCGACAGTAGCGGTAACATCACGTAATGCATAAAGCTTTTTATCGGCAGGATCAATTTGTGCAGTTTGGCCAATGATAGATATACCAATGTCATTGACTTGCTTGATGAATTCTTCTTCGCTTAGATTGATTCTCATCCCTGGAATGGATTCCATTTTATCTAGAGTTCCGCCAGTATGTCCTAAACCTCTGCCGCTCATCTTGGCTAGTTTTGCCCCATTAGCAGCTACTAATGGACCCAAAACCAAAGAAGTCTTATCACCAACTCCACCAGTTGAATGCTTATCGACTTTGATTCCTTTTATCGAAGAAAGGTCGATCATATCGCCAGAATGCATCATGGCTTTAGTTAAATCCCCTATTTCTTCTTTGTTCATACCTTGGAAAACGATAGCCATAGCCAAGGCACTAGCCTGGTAAGAAGGGATTTCCTCTTTTGTAAAACCATTGATGAAGAAATTGATTTCCTCTTCGCTTAAGGCTAATCCATCTCTTTTCTTTTCGATAATATCAACCATTCTCATAAAAAATACCTCAATAAAAATATCTAATTAAATTATACCAACTTTAGTAGACTAAAAATATAATGTTCATATGGATTTTGAAACAAATTTAATAAATAGCATTGGAGAAGAACAAGCTAGGCTCCTATTGGATGAAATTAATCATGGAAAAGAAGTATCTGGATTATTCTTAAATAAAAAATATATCGATGAAAAGACACTTTTGGAATTTTACCCAAATTTAGAAGAAAACCCTTTGATACCTAATTCATTCTATTTCGATAAAAAAGAACTTGAACTAGGTAAAAGTCTCCTTTTCAATATCGGTGCTTTTTATATCCAAGATCCATCTTCAAATATGGTTATAAATCTTTTAGATCCTAAAGAAGATGAAATTATTCTAGATATGGCAGCAGCCCCAGGAGGAAAAACTATCGGGGCAAGTTTAAGAATGGATGACAAAGGACTAATTATATCTAATGATATTTCTTATAAAAGAAGTCTAGAAACATCTAAAAATGTCGAAAGATTGGGATTAGGAAACATAGTTATAACCTCTGGCGATCTAGAAAAAGAAATATCTAATTTCAAATCTAGATTCGACAAGATAATTCTAGATGCCCCTTGTTCAGGGTCTGCAATGTTTAGGAAAAACAAAGAAGCTTTATTAGATTGGAGTTACCAAAAGGTTTTAGACTGCGCTTCAATTCAATCTAGACTTCTTCATTTAGCATCGATTTTTCTTAGGTACGGAGGCATTATCTCTTATTCGACATGCTCGTTCTCTTATGAAGAAGATGAAAAAGTGATAATTGATTTCCTTTCTTCTCACGCTGATTTTGAAATAATAGACGCCCCAATAGATGATAAAAGTTTCTATCATCATAAAGATTTGCCTAAATCTATTCGTCTTTTGCCACATCTATATAAAGGAGAAGGCCAATTTATCGCCTTATTAAGGAAAAAAGGAGAAGGAAAAATAATTCCTTTCGAAAGCAAAAAGGAATTTAAAGGCAAAAGCGAATTCCTTAAATATCTAGATTCTTCTAGAAGCAATATATTAATTCAAGATACCTTATATTCTGCTTCTAAACCTATAAAAACAAGCCTTGATTTAATTAGATATGGAGTTGAAGTTTCTTCGCTAGGAAAAATAGAAATACCAAGTTTCCATCTAGGCAAATTTAGCAAGATAAACAATATAGAACTAAATATAGAACAAACCAAAAAATACCTATCTGGTGAAACTTTTCAATTAAATTATCCAAATGGATACCATACAGTTACTTATGAAAACATTAATCTAGGATTAGTAAAAATAAGCTCGAAAACTGCTAAAAACCATTATCCAAAAGGATTAAGAAGGTCTTATTAAGCTCTTTCTAGGAACGAAATAAATATAAGGCAAATCCCAATTCCAATCGCACATATTCCAATCGCGATGTCTTTTAAAATAATAAAGACAGGAATTGAAGACAATATAAATATAATCCCAGAGTTTAATCCAATAATGAACAATGCTTTCTTTGAATAGGCTCTATTTTCTAAGGAAAAGAAAACCATACCCAATACACCTATTGCAACATAAACAATGCCTAATGGCAAACATAAGGCTAAATAAGGCCAAATTGGGTTATTTTCTAAAGTAGATACATAGTTTCTTGTCGAAAATATAACACCTAAAAATATTGCTAAAGAAGCAATTACCAAACCAGTGCAGGTCGTCTTATATAAAGAGGATTTCTTTTCTTCGCTTTCTCTCATATTAATCAGCCTTAAATCCATTAACTGGTTTGTGTTTATGCTTTTTGGAAGCAAAATAATTAATGTATTTTTCTTTCATAACATCCACTTCTTTTGAAACCATTTTCTGGGCAATAGGAAGCGATTTCAGTCGTATTCTTATCCTTTATATCCTCATAT
>DAVZIW010000093.1:0-6176 GCA_052273085.1 Candidatus Alloenteromonas sp. | reverse complement strand
TGGGTCATTCTTGCTAGCTTTTATTGAATCAATTATTAGGATTACTACCATCATAATAACCCCGATAGTTAGATAAGAATCCGCTAGATTAAATACGGCGAAAGGATTAACAAAGCTATTTGGAGCGCTTGGTCCCCCACCTAGATAAAATTGGATAAAATCTATTACCCCATCAAATCCAGTGATATTAGACCAATAGAAGGCACGGTCAATTAAATTGCCAAATGCCCCAGAAAGAAGCAAGCAAGCTGTCGCCATCTCTAGATAATTCATCTTTTTAACGTTCTTAATCCAATAAAATGTAATTAAGATAGACATCACGATAGAAATAACTATATTTATCGCTCTTCCGGCTACTCCATCTATTCCTAATGAAAATGCAATTTTAGTATTATGATAAAGAGTAACATAAAGGAAATTAGGGATAATGGCCACTTGATCCCCAACACTAAGGAATAATTGACACATCCACTTAGAAATGACATCAAGAACAAATAAAACAAGGAAAAGGGAGAAGAATATGATTATCCCTTTTCTTGTCTTTTTATCTATGGAAAGGAATTTTTCCTGCAACTCTTTTAATTTATTCATGTTCTTCTAAAGCCTTTTTACATCTAGAACAAACTTTGACGCCATTAGATTCTTCTAATGAATGGAAATGCTTCCTGCAACGAGGGCAAAGCTCATCTTCATCGATAAATACCTTGCAAGAATCCTTTTCACCCTTTTCGAATTTAACATCACTTACGATGAAATAAGAAGCAATGCATTCGCTTGGCTCACTCTTGAACAAAGAATATAGAAGATCATCTTTGATAGTAATTTCGATTCTAGCATCGCTAGAAGAACCTAGATGTCCGTCTTTCCTTTCTTCTTCAAGGGCTTTTAATACTTCATCTCTAAGTGCATTGAAGGCAACAAATCCTTTTTGGACAGATTCATCATAGACATGGCTAATCTTAGGCATATCTTCTTCTTGGCAATATTCCTTTTTTTGACCATTCCAATATGAATGGACTTCTTCCATGGTAAATGGAAGTATTGGATTTAATAATAAAGTCAAAGTCCTTAGACATTTATCTAAGACAAACTTGATGCTATCTTTTCTAGTCGAAGTGCAGCAATCACAATATAATGCATCTTTAGAAATATCTAGATAGAAGCTAGATAAGGTAGAAGACATGAAATTGATGATTGGATTTAAAACAGAAGCAAAATCATAGCTTTCATAACTAGAAATAGCCTTGTTCTTGACTCTTTCTAATTCAGAAAGAACGAATTTATCGACAGTAGATAAATGCAATCCATTAGATTCATTTGGAACATAATTATTTAGATTACCTAACATGAATTTGAAGGTATTCCTAATCTTCCTATAATTATCTACAACAGTCTTGATGATAGATTCCCCAATCCTGCAATCGGCCCTATAATCAACCGAAGCAGCCCATAATCTAAGAATATCAGCACCATAAGTCGAGGCAATCTTATTAGGATCAACGCCATTCCCGGCAGATTTAGACATCTTTTGCCACTTTTCATCCATGACAAAACCATGGGTCAAGCAAGTCGAGAATGGAGCAACATTAGAGAAAGCGGTTGATAAAATAAGACTAGAATTGAACCAACCTCTATATTGGTCATTACCTTCTAGATACATATCGGCAGGATATTTTAGATTCCTATCGATTAAGGTTCCATTCCAGCTCGAGCCGGAATCAAACCAGACATCCATGATGTCACTTTCTTTCTTGAAGTTGCCGTTTGGAGACTTCTTGTTTTTATATCCTTCTGGCAATAATTCTTTTGCAGTCAAGGCAAACCAGGCCGAAGATCCTTTTTCTTTTATTATGGAGATAATATGTTCAAATACTTCATCTTCGATAATTGGAGAGCCGTCTTCATTATAGATTATCGGGATTGGGACGCCCCAAAGACGTTGTCTAGAGATACACCAATCGCCTCTATCTTTGATCATATTGACCATCTTTCCTTCACCCCAGGAAGGAACCCAATTAATAGAAGAAACTTCTTCAAGTAACTTCTCCCTAATTGGAGAAATGGAACAGAACCATTGAGGGGTAGCCCTGAATATGACCGGCTTTTTAGTCCTCCAGTCATGAGGATAGCTATGGATTATGTCTTCTTCTTTTAATAGAAGTCCAGATTCAGCAAGCATATCCACTACTTTATTATTCGCATCTTCATAGAATAATCCGGTCAATGGATCATCTTTCCCTAGATTCAAGACACCTTTTTCATCGACTGGGCAAAATGGCTTGATGTTATATTTTGCGCAGGCATTGAAGTCATCAACACCATGGTCTGGGGCAGTATGGACTAAACCAGTACCGCTATCTTCGGTAACGAAAGCAGCACAGATTATTGGAGAAACCCTATCTTTATATAAAGGATGCTCCAATACGATTCCTTCTAATTCGCCACCTTTGAAGGTCTTTAATAAACTAACTTCACCTAATCCTAATTCTTCTTTTAGCTTTTCCTTTAAAGACACTAGGAATAATAAATTACCCTTATCAGTCTTAAATAATCCATATTCGAATTTAGGATTGACTGTAACGGCTTGGTCAGCTGGAATTGTCCAAGGAGTTGTAGTCCAAATAACGATATAATCATTATTAGAAAGCTTATTCTTGCCATCTTTTACCTTGAATTTGACATACATTGTCCTAGCTTTGACATCATGATATTCAATTTCAGCTTCTGCTAAAGCGGATTCACTTGATGGGGACCAATATACTGACTTTACCCCTTTATAGATAAATCCTTTTAAAGCCATCGCGGCAAATACCTCGATTTGCTTGGCTTCATATTCAGGAAGAAGAGTTAAATAAGGATGATCATAATCGCCTAAACAACCAAGTCTTCTAATTTCTTCTTTTTGCCTAGCAACTTGCTTTAAGGCATATTCTTTGCATTTTTCCCTAAATTCAACAACTGGAGTAGCTTTTCTATCGACTCCAGATTTAGTAACCATTACTTCAATTGGAAGGCCATGTGTATCCCAACCAAAAATAAATGGGGTCCTAAATCCAGCCATATTCTTATATCTAATGATGAAATCTTTTAGGCATCTATTAAGGGCATGACCGCAATGGATATCTCCATTAGCATAAGGAGGCCCATCATGAAGCATGAAAATAGGAGCATCAATCCTATTTTGGTTCATCTTTTCATATAGATGGTCTATTTTCCATTTATTAACTAGAATTGGTTCTTTTTCACCTAAGCCAGCCCTCATAGGGAAATTAGTTTCAGGCATTGATAGTGTTTCTTTTAATTCCATAAGTCCTCCAAGAAGAAATAAAAAGACGCCATATAAGGACGCCTTTAGCGCGGTACCACCTTATTTCCTATATATATGATATAGGCGCTATTAATCTATTTAACGGATAGAAACGGAAAGCCTACATTATTCGACTTTCAGGCTCGGAAGTGATGTCTAGCGGCGTCCCCTTTCTCAACTTCGGCAGGGTTCTCTGTCTTTGCTTTTAGTGCGTCTTCGTCTTAGCCAAGGCAATTTTACACCACTAGGAAAGATAATTCACTACCCATTTATTAAACAAATTTAGATATTACTTTAGCCTAAAAAGAAAACACTTGCCCTTTAAAGCAAACGTTTAATGATGGTTTTATTAAAATAGACTAGTTATCGAATTTACCAGAGAAGAAATTTGGAAGGAATTTATCTTCACTAGATTCTTCATCTTCCCCATTATTCTTTTCTTCTTCTCTTTCTTTCTTGACTGCATTAGCCCTAGCTTCATCAACCCCGTTCCCGACAGTATCTCTTTTTGGACGGGTAAATGTTGGGGCGCTTGTAAAATCAAAGTCCTCTGTGAAATCGCTAGCAATGACAGAAACTAGAATTGTATCTTCTAATTGGTCATTAATAGAGACACCGAACTTGATATCAACGGCATTCCCAGCTTGTTCAATGATGCGGTTAACGCATTCATTAGCTTCAAATAAAGTGACGTTGCTACCGCAAGTAACTGATACGATTGCTCTTCTAGCCCCTGCAATAGAAGCTTCTAGTAATGGGGAATTAATCGCATTTTCAGCAGCATCTTCAGCCTTATGATCGCCACTACCCATACCAAATCCAATAAGAGCAATCCCAGATCCTTTTAGTGTTGATTTGACATCGGCAAAATCTAGATTGATAACAGCAGGAAGCAAAATCAAGTCAGTTACAGTCTTGACTGATTGGGCTAAGACTCTATCAGATTCAGAGAAAGCCTGTGAAATAGGTACTCCTCCAGAAGCCATCAATAATTTATCGTTAGAAACAATAATGATTGAATCGACGGCATCTTTAAGTTCACCAAGTCCAGAAACTGAATTAGCAATACGAGTCTTGCCTTCAAAAGTAAATGGACGTGTAACAATAGCAATTGTAAGGGCGCCTTCTTCCTTGGCAATAGAAGCGACTACTGGAGCGGCTCCAGTTCCAGTTCCTCCACCCATACCAGCAGCAATAAAGACCATGTTCGCACCTTTTACGATGGCCCTAATCTGTTCGCTAGATTGTTCGGCGGCTGCTTTACCTACGGCAGGATTGCCTCCAGCCCCGAGTCCTTGGGTAACTTCTTCTCCAATTACGATTCTATTCGGAGCTTTTGAAGTAGCCAAAGCCTGCTTATCGGTATTTAGAACATAGAAATCGACATTATCGATATGTTCATCCATCATCCTGTTGACGGCATTATTTCCAGCACCCCCGACACCGATGACTATAATACGGGCTACTGGCTCAAAATTATCTAAATCCATTGTATCGTTCATAACTTACCCTCTTTATAAGCTATCGTCATCATAGCTTTCCTTGCTTTTCCTTGCTTTTTCTTTTTTATTTACCCTAGAAACATCAGGCATGCCACGATGGTTATCTTCTAATGTTCCTTTATATTGGCTAACAATAAGTATTAGTCCTAGTAATGAGACAAAATTAGGTTCCCTAGCCCCTATTGCATTCGGGCTATATCTAATTATTTCTTTGTTTTGATAATGATTAGCAAAGAAAGATTCTAGTCCTGCTAATTTAGAACCTCCACCAATTAGGACAAGAGGAACATTATCATAATGGCCATTATAGGCACTTAATAAAGATGCAATCGCATTATCTAATGTTACAAAATAATCCTTCATGAATATCGAGATCAATTCATTTAGGTCCTTTTGGTAATATTTGACCTTGCTATTTGATGCATCCATCCCATTAATCAAAGGAAGAGAATAGCTCTTTACCCTATTATCAAATCCATATCTATGCTTTAGATTAATTGCTTCATCCTTGCTGATGCAGAATTCCTTTTGGATATATCTAGTCAAATCATCCCCTCCGATAAAGAAAGAGGCATTTGAATAAGGAGAGCCTTCTCCGACAAAAGAAACACTAGTGATGCTGCCACCAATATCGACTAATATATAGGTCTTTGGCATATTTGGGTTAGTAGCAATTAGACTAGATGCACAAAAGCAACTTGGTTCAGATTTAATAACCCTATAACCAGACAAATTGGCATTTTCTTTATAGAAAGTCACTACTCCATTAGGAAGAGCATATATCTTCGCCTTCTCAGTCAAGGAAGAAGAAATCTTTCCTAATGGGGGATTAGAATATCTTTCCCCGTTTTCTAATATAAATTCATCAGGAATAGTATCGACAATTGTATAATTTTCTGGCAAAGGTTCTTTTGTAATTAAAGATGTAAGGTTAGATAAATCAATCCTATTGATCTCATTATTTTGATCGACTACATTTGTCGTCTTTTCATTTTGGAATACCTTTAATCCAGAAGAAGGAAGTACCAAATTGATATGGGAGATGGTGATGTCTAGTTTTTCTTCATTATCGCGAATCGAATGAAAATCCGCTAAAGCAGAATTAAGGACATCTTTATTTACCGACCTATCTTCATTTAATAAATTTGGTATCTTTTTTTCCTTTGTATATAAAACAATTGGGGCTCCATTAAGAGCATATCCAATGAGTAATCTAATCGAAGAAGAAGTTATTTCTAAGAATGCTTGTGGCTTATCCATATTTTTTACCTGATATATATTAATATATCTATTCAGTTAAAAAAAGATTAACCGATAAATTTTTAGTAGTTTTTCTTTACCTTTTTAGCAAAAAAAGAGCCGGTGAA
>DAVZIW010000092.1:0-6196 GCA_052273085.1 Candidatus Alloenteromonas sp. | reverse complement strand
CATATGAAGGGTTAGCTATTAGAATCGGAAATATAACAGAACAATATAAATCTAGGCTTGATTATGAATTAAAAACCATCGATGAGATGGGATATTCTGATTATTTCCTTATTGTTAATGATTATTGCAAGAAGGCGAAAGAAAAAGGAATCCTAGTTGGCCCAGGAAGAGGATCTAGTGCAGGTTCATTGGTATCTTTCTCTTTAGGGATAGTAAAAGCTGATCCAATTAAATATGGATTATTATTCGAAAGATTTTTAAATCCTAGCAGGGCTAGCATGCCTGATATTGATATGGACTTTGAAGATATTAGAAGAGAAGAAGTCATTTCCTATCTAAAAGAAAAATATGGGAACGATAAAGTTGCCCATATCCAAGTCATACAGACTCTAGGTCCAAAAGCTAGCTTACACGATATCGGAAGAGTATATGATTTCGAGCCCAGGGAAATAGATTTAATCGCGAAGACTATAAATAATTCCAAGTGGTCATTAAGAGAGAATTATAAGAAGAATAACCAATTTAGGAATCTAGTAGATTCGGATAATTATTACCTATCTATCGTATCTTTAGCATCTAAAATCGAAGGACTTCCACGTCAAGAAGGAATCCATCCTTCTGGAGTTATCTTAAACGGGGAACCTTTATATAATGATGTTCCTATTAAAGATAATGACGGGGATGAACTAATTACTTTTGAAGGAAGCCCATTAGAAAAACAAGGGTTCCTAAAGATGGATTTATTAGGGATAAGGTATTTGACTACCATCCATAATTGCCTTGATTTAATTAAATCTAGAAGAGGGATTTCTATTAATTATGAAGATATCCCTTACGAAGATATTAATGCGATTAAATTAGTTAGGGAAAATAAGACAGTAGGTATATTCCAGCTTGAAGGAAAGGGCATGAATAATGCAATTTCTATCTTAGAGCCCACTTCTTTTGATGATATAGTCGCATTAATCGCCTTATATAGGCCTGGTCCAATGGGATTTATCTCTACCTATGCGAAAAGGAAGAAAGGTATAGAGAGAACTTATTATATAAATAAGGAAGTAGAAGAAATATTATCCCCTACTTATGGGATTATTGTCTATCAAGAGCAAATTATGCTTCTTGCGATGAAGATGGCTTCCTTTAGCCTTGGAGAGGCCGATTTATTTAGGCGTGCCATCTCTAAAAAAGACCAATTGCAGCTTAAATCCCTTCAAGATAAATTCATTGATGGGTGTCTAAAATCTAATTATAGCAAGGAAGTTGCCCTTAAGACATTCGAGCAAATATATAAATTCGCTTCCTATGGATTTAATAAATCTCACTCTGTATCTTATGCCATACTTCTATTACAAATGGCTTATCTAAAATATTATTACAAGGAAGAATTCTATAGCGCTTATCTTTCTACCCTCTCTTTTAGCGATCCTAAATTCAAATCCGCCTATCTAGAGGCTAAAAGAATGGGAATTAATTTCCTTTCTCCTGATATTAATAAGGCAACTAATTATTTTTTGCCTCTTGAAGATAATAAAATTATGTTCCCTTTATCTAATCTAGGATTAGCTAGTTCTACTTCTTTATCTAGATTAGTAGTAATCGAAAGAGAGCAAAATGGACCTTATAAGGATTTATTTGATTTTGCATGTCGTAATAAAGGGCATGGATTGAAATTAGATTCCTTCCTAAAATATATCGATGCTGGGTGTTTTGACTGCTTCCCTTTGAATAGGCCTAGCAAGAGATTAAATGCCTCTAGCATCATTAATTATGCCGATATGATGGTCGCAGAAGACGGAACTAGCTTGCTAGATCTAGATTTTCCTTATCCTGAATTAAAGACTATTAGGGATGATAAAGTTAGTGACCTCCTATATGAAAAAGAGGCTTTAGGAGTGATTTTATCTTCTTCATTACTAGAAAATAAAAAAGAAATAATCGAAAAAGAAAAGGCGATTAATCTAGACGATATAGATAATAAGAAGGCGTTTATTACAGTTGGAATAGTTTCCTTAGTTAAGGCAATTGTAACTAAAAAGGGTAACAGGATGGCTTTCTTAAGTGTTTATAACGACACGACTTCAGTTGAATTCACTCTTTTCCCAAATGTATATGATGTTGCTTATCCTATATTAAAAGAAGGAAACATCATATTGATTAAAGGTCATAAAGATACATATAAAAGAAATAATTTCATCGTAGATGAGATAAGGAAGATATAAAAATGGATAAATTAATTGTAATCGACGGGAATTCTTTGTTGTTCAGGGCTTTCTATGCGACTAGTTTTGCCGGTCCTGAATCCATAATGAGGACTAGTTTTAATCAATCTACAAACGCGATATTCGCATTCGGCAACATGATTTTAAAAATACTAGCCAAATTAGGTAAAAATGATGGAATATTCGTTGGTTTTGACTGCGATTCCCAAACATTCAGGAAAGAAGAATTTGCCGATTATAAGGCCAATAGGAAACCTTGCCCAGAAGAATTAAAGACCCAATTCCCTTTATCTAGGGATTTATTATCTTCTTTATCAATCACCCATTTTGAATTACATGGAGTCGAAGCCGATGATATTTGTGGTTCAGTTGCTAAAGAAGCTTCTAGAAAAGGAATAAAAGTAGAGATATATACTTCCGATAGGGATTATCTTCAATTAATCGATAAAAATATATCCATCAATCTTCCAGTTAAAGGATTATCCGAATTAAAGAACGTCAATGAAAATAATATATTCGCCGAATTTGGATTCTATCCTCTTCAAACCATAACTTATAAAGGACTTAGGGGTGATTCTAGCGATAATCTTCCTGGAATCGCTGGAATTGGAGATGTAACTGCTAAAAAATTAATCCAGGAATATAAGGATTTCGATTCGATTATCCTTGCTGCAAAAGAAGGCAAGATTAAAGGCAAGATGGCCCAAAAGATAATTGATGGAGAGGCTATCGGAAGAGAATGTTTGAAATTAGCTACCATTAAATTAGATGTAGATCTTCCATTTAATCTAGATTCACTACTATATAAAGGATATGAATATAGCAAGGCCAAAGCCTTTACTAGCAAATATGAATTAAAGCAACTAGAGGCTAAATTATCTTCTTCAGACCTTAAAAAGGAAGAAAAGAAAGTTGATGTAATTGTTTTATCTAGCCTAGATGAGATTACTTTTAAAGATGGGTTCTCCTTCTATTTTGATATAGATGATGGACCTTATTATAATCTTACCCCACATGGGGTTGCCCTTTTTATGGACGATAAATCCTATTATGTCCCCTTCTCTTTGATTTTAGATAGTCCTAAATTCAAGGAAGCCTTGGAAAATAAAGATATATCAAAGATTACATATGATTATAAGAAGGCTATAGTCATATTAAATAAATTTAACATTGGGTTAAATGGAAATATATTCGATGCAATGCTAGTTTCTTATGTACTTGATTCATCAATATGTGCAGTTGAAGAATCTTGTTTTGAATATTATGGATTAAGTGTTGATCATGATGAAATTAGCCTTTTATCTAGCTTTAATAAGATGAGATGCACTTCTATTGCTAGGAATTCTTATCTAATAAAAGACAAGGCCTTATCGTTATTAAAAGATAATAACCAACTAGATTTATATAATAATATCGAACTTCCTTTAGCTAGGATTTTAGCCAAGATGGAAATAGAAGGATTCCCTCTTTCTAAAGATGAACTATCTTCATTAGGAAAAGAGTTCAAAGACAAACTAAAGGAAGAAGAAGATATCCTATTTAAATTAGCAGGTCATTCATTTAACCCTGCTTCTCCTAAACAAGTAAGTACAATTCTTTTTGATGAGATGAAACTAGTTTCGCCAAAAGGAAAAGGGACATCTAGTGATATTTTGAATTCTTTATTAGACAAAAGTGAATTCCCTAAGCATCTACTTGAATATAGGAAATATGCAAAATTATTAGGTACTTATGTTGATGGATTTATCCCCCATGTTCAAGAAGATGGGAAGGTACATACTATTTTTAACCAAGCCTTGACTACAACTGGAAGACTATCTTCTTCTAATCCAAATTTACAAAATATATCTGGAAAAGATGAAGATGGATTAAAAGTAAAAGCGTGTTTCCATTATCCTTCCAATAAGATTATGGCCTTAGACTATTCACAAGTCGAACTTAGGGTTCTAGCCTCTTTGTCCAATTCAAAAGATTATAAGGAAATATTCTCTTCTAATAGAGATATCCATTCTGAAACTGCTAGAAAAGTATTTGGATTAAGCAAAGATGAAGAAGTCCCACATGCTTTAAGAAAGAAGGCAAAGGCTGTCAATTTTGCAATTATTTATGGGACCACTCCTTATGGATTAAGCGAGCAGATAGGTTGTTCCCCGTCTGAAGCTTCTTCTTTGATAAAAAGCTTCTATACCCATTATCCTGAAATAAGGACTTATTTATCTAGTATCATTGAAAATGCCGAAAAATGCGGATATGTCGAGACGATGTTTGGAAGAAGAAGATATCTTTCGGATTTGACTTCTCCTAATTTTGCTAAACGCGAAGCAGCAAAGCGGGCAGCTTTAAATGCCCCAGTCCAAGGAAGCGCGGCTGATTTAATTAAGATTGCCATGATTAAAGTCGATGAATTCCTAACCAAGAACAATTATAAGAGCAAGATGGTTCTTCAGATTCATGATGAACTTGATTTCCTTTTAGATAAAGATGAAGAAAGTTTCTTGCCAAATAAGATAAAAGAAATCATGGAAACTTGCGTTAATATGGATGTCAAATTAGAGGCAAGCTGCTCGTTTGGATCTAATTTTGCTTCAACAAAGGATTAATATATGCCTGAATTACCAGAAGTAGAGACTTTTAGAAGGGTCTTAGAAAAGGATTTAGTATCTAGAAAGATAAATAAAATAAATATTATCTATTCTAAAACTATCCAATCTAACCTAGATGAATTTATAGATAAAGTGACCAATTCTAGTTTTATTAATATTTCTAGAAAAGGCAAATTCCTATTATTCCATTTAGATAATTCCTTTTGTTTGTTATCTCATCTAAGGATGGAAGGTAAATATTTTATCGAGCCATTAGATGAGCCTAGGAAAAAGCATGATTTAATCGAATTTATTTTAGATAATAACACCAAACTTGTTTATAATGACGTCAGGAAATTTGGCTTTATATCTTTATATAAAGAAGAAGATGTTTTGCTTACCCCTCCTTTATCTAATCTAGGTAAAGAGCCTTTTGAAATAAATGAAACTGAATTATTTAATGGGCTAAGCAAAAGAAAAGATGTCATAAAAGAAGCTTTGCTTGATCAAAATTTGATTTCAGGGTTAGGAAATATTTATGATGATGAAGTTTTATATGCATCTAGAGTTCATCCGACTACCCCATCTAATAAAATTAGCTTGGAACAATGTAAAGATATCATCAAGAATTCAATATTAGTCTTAAATAAGGCGATTAATAACAAAGGCTCGACGATTAAAAGTTTCCATTTCAAGGAAAATGAATCTGGATCGATGCAAGATTATTTGCTTTGTTATGGAAAAGAAGGAAAGGTTTGTCCTAGATGCGGATCTATTTTCCATAAGATTAGAGTCGGAGGGAGAGGGACTACATATTGTCCAACATGCCAACCTAATAAATCTAAGCCATTTGTAATTGGAATAACTGGTCCAATACATGCGGGCAAGTCTAGCGTTTCTTCTTATTTTAAATCAAAGGGATTTGTTATTTTTGATGCCGATAGCCAAATAAAGGAAATGTATCAAGAAAAGATAATAATTGAGACAATGGCTAAGATGTTTGGCCCTTCTATTATTAAGGATAATAACATCGATAAAAAAGAATTATCTTCATTACTCCTAATCGAATCTAATAAAAAGGAATTAATGGATTATCTTTATCCTATATTATTTAAAAGGGCTGAAGAATTTATTTCTAATGCGAAAGGTAATGTAATTTTAGATGTACCTCTTCTATATAAATCTAGTCTAGATAGCCTAACTGATTATGTTATTTATATTGATGCTCCTACTGAAATTAGGGAAGAAAGAATTTTAAAAGAAAATAGAGATGCCTCTACTTTATTAAAAATAAATGCAAGTTACCCTGCTTCAATATCAAAAAAGAAGGCATCCATATATATAAATAATGATGCCTCCATATCTGATTTATATAAGAAACTAGATAAAATCAAT
>DAVZIW010000091.1:0-6440 GCA_052273085.1 Candidatus Alloenteromonas sp. | reverse complement strand
AACTCCTTACACGATTAAGGATATTGACGAGTCGGCTTTGAAAGATTTTTATAACCGCGCCATCGCTTGCGGAAGATTGCCCGACGACGGATATGACGCAGAAAAGTTGCTTAAAAAACTAAATTTATTAAAAAACGGCAATTTGAATAATGCGGGATACGTTCTCTTTGGAAATAACGGTCCTGTTACACTTAAAATGGCAGTGTTTGCAAGTGATGAGAAGCTGACCTTTTTGGATATAAACCGAACCGAAGACAATATTTTTAGACTTGTAGACACTGCGCTTACCTATATCAAAAAGAATATTCGCTGGCGTGCAGAAATCGGGAATGTTACGAGGGAAGAGATACCCGAAATACCGCTCAAAGCATTGCGCGAAATTGTAATAAACAGTTTTGCGCACGCAGAGTACGGAACGGGTTCTCAACACGAAATTGATATTCATCCCGGTAAAGTTGCAATATATAACCCCGGAACGTTTCCTTCTGAATTTTCTCCCGAAGATTTTGCGACGAAAAATCTATCTTCGATTATACGAAACGAGTTAATTGCAAAAGTGCTGTATCTCTGCCACAATATTGAATCTTTCGGCAGTGGGTTTAAGCGTGTGTATGCTCTTTGTAACGCCGAAAACGTTTCTTGTTCTTATGAGAAAACCCCGATAGGTTTCTCGTTTATCTTTTTGAGAAATGACCCTAATGCGCTAAAAAATGTCTCTAAATCAGAACAAAATGTCTCTGTTGTTTTGCCAAAAACAGAAAAAGCGGTTTATCAGTTATTGAAATTGCAACCGAATCTGACGCGTGAAGAACTCTCAATGGAAATTTCTAAAACCGTCAAAACGGTTCAGCGCGCTTTGGACGGATTGAAAGAAAAAGGGCTTATTGCCCGTATTGGTAATACTCGTACGGGGTACTGGAAAATTTTACAACAATAAGAAAAAAGAGTTTACTATGGCTTCAGGCAAAAAAATTTAATCCAAACGAACAGCAAAAGAAAAAATATGAATTTATCGTTATGTAAATATATATTTTTGTTTTGGCTGTACGATCTTTTGTTTATGGCAATATTTAATCGATGGTGCGCATTGATATACGTTTTTGGCTTGCTATCAATTGTAATAATATTTACGAATCTGATTAGTGTATTTTTAAGCGAAAACAAGTTGTTAAATAGAATGATTTCGTTCGATCTGATATTGGGCTTGGTTTAAGTGTATATTTGATATATACTGCCCAATGAACAGTTAAAAACTATCGTAACAGCTGTAGTTGCTGCATTGTATGGCGGACTATTAACTCTTGTCGGTGTTGCGTGGACAATTCGCCATTCCGATAAAGAAAGAAGAGAGGAAGAAAAGAAAAAGGCAAAACCGATATTTACATTTAATATGGTTTTGGAAGAAATAAAGGATATACGGACGAAAAAAGTTTGTTTTGATGTTGCTGACAATGGAATTGAATACGAATGCCATGTTGTCGCCGAGCTTGAAAATTCAGATCACGCTCTATTCGAAGTAAAGCGAGTATTTCATGACGGTAAATGGAATGAGATTGAAGGCAAAACCGTTGTTTTACCAAATAAATTGGTATATTTCGATTTTAGGTTCAATTATGATGTGAACAATCTTTTCTTGGAAGTAAAAGACGGGCTGGATAATTCTTATTACTATGAAATAAAAGTGTTGTCATGTAATTTGCTGCCAGGCATTGTTCAAAATTCAAATACAGAACTATTACATACTATCAGAGAATTAAAAGAAATATCGATTGATGAGATAAATAAAATGACTACGAAAAGGTAAAATATTTTTTAGGGTAATATTTGCAAAGATGGTTATATTCCCTTGAAGAGGAAAATAATCCCACATAAAAAATGAAAAAAAGGGGCGACCGAGAAGTCTTCGGTCGTTCTTTTACGAACTCGCTGTTTGCGCTGTTTGATTTAATATTCTTGAAATTCCCCAAGAATATCTAACATTTGGCAGTTTTATTAAAACAAACGTCTCTTTTTATAGGTCATAACCCATTTTGTTTTTAAAGTTAAAAAATCAATAGGGCAATTCAATAAAATAAATTTTCCCTTTATAATATTTTTTGCTATGCAAGAAAATAATAACCTACCCGAAACTAACGTTAACCAATTGGATTTGAATAATAATATTTCCTTAACTATTGAAGCTACTCCAACTATCAATTACGTCAATTACAAAGCTGAGATGATTGGAAAGATTAGATCTAGTTCCAATAAGCAGAATTCCTTCTCTTTTTTAAAGAAAGTACTTATTAAAAATGATGGAGAAGAAGATATTTTTGGTTCATTTCTAAAAATAAGTTTCTCATTTCCTTCTATTGCAACTGATGAAGTAATTTTGACTTGTCTAGAGAAAAAGAAGGTAACAGAAGTAAATTCTTTTTCTATAAATGTCGATGCTGAATACCTATATAAAATAAATGAAGCCCTTATGGGTAATATGAAGGTTGAATTATATTCTTCTTCGAATAAATTAATCGCCTTTTCATCCTTGCCTATGAAGATTCTCCCTATTGAAGAAGCTGCCAGCGAGAACTTTGTATTCGAGACTCTATCTTCTTTTGTCACTCCTAATGATGAAATGGTAAAAGAAGTGGTAAATAAAGCCGCCATTATCCAAAAGGAAAAATACGATACGGATGGATTTGACGGCTATCAAAGCCATGACCCAGATAGGGTTATGGAACAAATCGATTCGATTTACCTAGCCATCGAAAAAGAAGGTATTAGGTATTCTAATCCCCCGGTATCATTTGAATTAACATTCCAAAGACTACGCTTACCACGTACCTTATTATTAGAAAAAGCAGGGACGTGTATTGATTTTTCATTATTGTTTGCCTCTTGTTTAGAATCTATTGGATTAAATCCCTTGCTAGTTATTGTTGATGGACATGCCTTTATTGGATGCTTTCTAGAAGAAGCAACTTATCAAAGCGGGTTTAATGACAACCTTTCTTTATTATCTAATGATTCTAGCGAGACGAATAAGAGGATAGTCCTATTTAATCCAGTCGATGCATCTAGCTCAACTCTAGTTAATTTTGTCTCTAGCCAAAATAATGCGAAAAGGTACTTGTCTACTGTACCGTTCCGTTTCTTTATCGATGTAGCCGCCTCTAGATTAGATGGCATATTACCTTTGCCGACTCCAGTTACTATTGATGGCAAGACTAGCATCGATTATGGGGTCAATGTCGATATCGATTATTCCTTAAATAAAATCAATAAGAAAGCAGGATATATTGAATCTAGCTCTTCTTCTAAATCTAAATTCGATGTCTGGGAAGAAGGATTATTAGATTTGAATTTATCTAATAACCTAATCAATTTCAAAATTAGTTCATCTAATGTCCAATTAGGTATTTCTGATGCCTATGAATTCTTCTCTATGATCCAAAAGAAAGAGAAGTGGAATTTATTGCCAAATGACTCAAGCGAGACTAATTCCAAACGCTTCCTTTATTATGTGTTCGACAACGCCTTTATCTCTTCATTTAAAGAAAGTCTATCCAAGGGTTTTATAAATATATTCTCTAAAAACAATAAAACCGAAGATGCCTTAAAAGGATTATCTAGAAAAGCTTCAACTCAGATTGAAGAATCTGGATGTAACCCATTATATTTAACTTTAGGTGTCCTTAATTGGTTTGATAATGAATCTAGCTCTAAAAATGGTAAATATGGGATTTGCTCTCCTTTATTATTAATTCCTGCTTCGATGCCAAAGCGAAGGGTAGGACCATATTACCAAATCGAATTAGATTTAGATGGAATCCAATTTAATACGACTTTGCTTGAATATTTTAAGCAGAACTTCGATATGGATTTTACTGAATTCGATAATTATTTTGATAATCCAAATATCGATTTAAGAAAAGTATTCAATACTTTTAGGAGAAAGATATCTTCCTATAAGAGTTGGACTATTGAAGAAGAAGTTGCTTCTTTATCTTTATTCTCTTTCTCCCATTTTGTCATGTGGAATGATATCAAGAAATATAAGGATATCTTTATTAAAAATGATGTAGTCTCTTCTTTTGTAAAAGGGGAAAAGTGTTGGGAGAATAAGACTAAAGAATTAGATATATCTAAATTAGATGAACAAATTAGACCAGGTGAATTAGCTTTGCCTCTTCCATATGATTCAAGTCAATTATATGCGATTAAGTGTTCTGATTTAGGGGAATCTTTTGTTCTTGATGGGCCTCCTGGAACTGGGAAAAGCCAAACTATCGCGAACATAATAATCAACGCTTTATATAAACATAAGAAAGTCCTTTTCGTCGCTGAAAAAGAAGTTGCCCTTCAAGTAGTTAAGAAAAGGCTAGATGAATTAAATCTAGGCCAATTCTGTTTGCAGATACATTCGGCTAAAGCTAATAAAAAAGAAGTATTGAACCAATTAGGATCTTCTTTGCAGGTTGGTAAGACTTTATCAAATGAAAATAAGGAAGAAATCGCTTCAAATCTATTATCAATTAGAAATGAATTAAATGATTTATTATCTAGGCTTCATGATAAGAAAGGATATTTTGTATCCCCATATGAGGCCATATTGAATTATCTAGCCTACGAGAAATATAAAACGATTGGAAATGTAGATGTATCGTATTCTAAGTCGATGGATGAGACTAAATATAATAAGTGTTTAGACCTCATCTCTAAAATAAAGCTATATGGGATACCTCTAGGTGGATATTATTCAAATTGCTTTAGCTTCTTCACCCCTAGAGAATATTCTTTAGATTCTAGGGATAAATTAGAAAAAGAAATAGATAATATACTTCCTTTATTAATATCTTTAGAAGATTCTTATCTAGATTTAGTAAATAAGAATGGGTTAGATATCAAGTTATCTAGATCTAATTCTTTTGCCTTAGAATCCTTATTCAATCTAATAAAAGAAAATAAAGATAACATTGATTATTCTAGGATAACCAATAAGACATATTATTCATCAAAAGAAGACATCAAGAATTATTTTGACTGCCTATTAGATTATAAAAATGATGAAGATATCTTATTTAATAGATATTCTTCTTCTAGTCTTTCTCTAGATGAATCTTCTTTATTAGGAATGTTATCCTCTTTACCTTCTTTGTCTTTCTTTGTAAGAAATAGAAGAAGAAAACAAATAAAGAAGTCTATTCGTCCATTTATTAAAGATAAGAAAGATTTAAGAAGCGATGAATCTATTGCCTCTTTCCTTAATTTAATAAGGGTAGTTAAGCAAAAAAAAGAAAAGGTGGCGTCATTTAACGGCTATTCATCTTTTATCTATTCTTATTTACTTAATAAAACTAAAGTAGAAGTAGAGGCTGAATACAAGAAAGTAAAGAATACTTTGGATATGCTAGATTTACTTAATAATATGGAGTCTAGTTCCAAGCTGGATATTAAGCCAATTGAAAGTTATTTTGTCTCTGTTTCATCTAATCCTGAATATCTATTCGAGAATAAAGTTACTTCATTCTTAGATAATCTAGCTAGATTAAAGAAAGAAAATGATAGATTAAAGACTACATTAGGTTTTGATGCATTTAATCTAAATGATAACGACATATATTATGAAACATCTATCGGCCTATTAAATAAGGCAAAAGATAATATTCAACATCTAGGTGAATGGATTAAGTTACTTAATTATATTGATGAAGCCTCATCTATATTACCCGAACCAGTTATATCTAGTTATCTAAATGGCAAATTAGATGAATTAGAATTAGAACCCGCCTTCAAATGTGTCCTTTTCTATTCTATTATGGTCTCTTCTTTATTCGAAGAGGATCTACTTAATATAAATTCGCTTGAAGTAGAAGATAAAATTAATAAATATAAAAAGGCGATTGACGACTATAGATTACTTTCAGTTAAGGAAACTGCATTTGAGATAACTAAGCAGTTTCCTCTAGATAATGTCCATTATGCGACTAGTTCATCTAATTACCAATTTAGGAAGGTTTTGGCAACCTCAGGTAGAGGCAAATCGCTTAGGAACATATTTGATACATATGGGGAACTAATATTTAAATATACCCCATGCTTCTTAATGTCACCAATGTCAGTAGCCCAATATATTGATCCAAGCAAGCATCATTTCGATTTAGTTATATTCGATGAGGCTAGCCAAATACCAACTTCAGAGGCAATAGGGGCGATTGCTAGAGGTGATTCAACCATTATTGCAGGGGATAAGCAACAGATGCCTCCGACTAATTTCTTTAATGCGACTATATCTTCATCCATCTCAAACGAAGATAACATCAATTATGATGACCTTGAATCATTATTAGATGATGCGATTGCCTTAGATTTACCTAGACATAGACTTACTTATCATTATAGGTCGCATCATGAATCATTAATCGCTTTCTCTAATAATAAATTCTATGATAATTCCTTGG
>DAVZIW010000090.1:0-6566 GCA_052273085.1 Candidatus Alloenteromonas sp. | reverse complement strand
TTACAATCATGTCTTTCATAAAAGTGCAAAGGTCTTGATAAATTCCAGTTTGTTGATATGTTCCCAAGAACTATCGACATCAACCCAAACAGGAACGGTCGGTCGATTTGCTTCCGAGAACTAGCAGTGGCAACACCGCTATATATTTCGAATGTAATGCTGGCGAAGCTAAATTAAATATAAAATGGAATCTTATGATAAAAGAGGAAGGAGATTTGCCTGATGAATTATTCTGAAGACTATATTTCTAATTTCGGAAAGAAAACCGGCTTTATTAACTCTAATATTGAGAAAGTAATTAGACTTTTAGATGTTTTAAAATTCATTGATGAGTTCATAGATGGTATAAATCATCCAAAAAATTATTCACACAATATATTTCTTTGATATTTAATAAAGTTCCTATCAAAATTAGATAAAGGGTTCAATTTGAAGATGTCTAACCGAATTTGTTTGTGTACCTAAAATAACGAAAATAATATACTACAGTATATCAAATTGACAAAAATAGGTACACAGATTATATTAAATGCATGGAACGCATTATTTATCACGGAAGCGAATTTATTATCCAAAATCCTGAAAAGGGAAAAGGGAATGTCCATAACGATTATGGCCCAGGATTTTATTGTTGCTCTAACAAAGAACTAGCCAAAGAATGGGCAGCAAGAAAAAGCGGACATGGCTATGTAAATAAATACACCCTCAGGGACGATAGGCTCAAAATACTAAATTTAACAAAGCCACCTTATAACAATGTTTTATATTGGATAAGCCTTTTAATGCATAATCGTGAATTATCTACCGATTTAAAAAATAATTTCCCTAGAGAACTTAAATACCTAGAAGATAAATACCTCATCGATGTTTCTAATTTCGACATAGTCATAGGATATAGAGCGGATGATGCTTATTTTAGGTTTCCGGAAGCTTTTGTAAGAAGTGAGATTACTCTAGAATCATTAAACAAAATATTTCAAGCAGGTGATTTAGGAAAACAATACGTATTAATATCAAAAAGAGCACATGATTTGATTAACTTCATTGAATGCCAAGAAGTATCTGTCTCTTCAAAAGAAGACTATTACAAAAGAAAAGGCAATGCCGATAAGGTTTTCATAGATTTATTAAATGAAGATCGTTATTCAAAAGGCACAAAGCTAAGGGATTTAGTAATAGATTATGAATAATTTTGACATTGAGAAAATAAAAGAATTATTCGCTAGAATTTTTGTTTTAGGCATTCAAAATAAAATTAATCTTTCATCTTTTACTAAGGCATTAGAGAAAAGTGAGTTTATACAAAAAATAGAAAAGAATGAATACGATGATTATTTCAACTATCCATTAGAATCAATCTTTTTCGATATTACAGGTAGAAAAATAGGCAAAGACGAAAGCTATGGAATATATAATGATGCCTATTGGTGTGGTTATTCATATTTCTTGCTTTATGAGAAAACAAAAAAGCCCTTTTCTTTTATATTCTTAAAACTCCCATTAAAAAAACTAGTGGATATGTATGATATTTATCACGAAATGGATTTTTCTTCTTTACTTGAACAATTCAATAAATTTGATAAAGAAAAAACCATATTGAGGGCATTATGTGAAGAAAGGGGTTGCTCAATCTCTAAATTAAGTAATGAAACCAAAATAAGTAAAGCAACATTATCTAAATATAATTCTAGCGATAATGCTTTATATAAAGGATCCTTTCAATATCTATATAAAATCGGAGAGTATTTTGACGTTCCCCTATCTCTATTTGCTAAAGTCCTATAAGAAATTACCCTAGCGATCTTTTAAAATCAAAAGCAATCTGGTAAGCTTGACGACATGAAAGAATCGTTCTTGACCAATTATTCTAACGATACATTTTTGCAAAGGCTAAGAGACTGTTTTAATAAGTGTTCTTCCTTTTCCTTGACTGTAAGTTTTATAAAGGAAGCAGGACTAAGATTAATCCAAAAAGAAATAGAAAACGCCTTAAATAGAGGTGTTACAGGGCGAATTATTACATCAACATACCAAAACTTTACCGACATCCCATCGTTAAAGATATTTAAGAAATGGATGGATACATATCCTAATTTTTCGTGTCATTTAGATTTTAATTCATTTGAAGATAACGGTTTTCATACGAAGGGATATATCTTTCAAACAAAAAATGGATATGAATTCCTAGTAGGTTCAAGCAATATAACTAGATTTGCTTTGTTAAAGAATATTGAATGGAATGTTTCTTTAACTAGGAACAAGGAAGATAAAATCATAAGCGAAACCCTACTTGAATTTGATTCTCTTTGGAATAAAACCAATCTATTAAGTGAAGAAATAATAAAGAAATATGCCATCCAGATAGAATATGCGATTGAAAGATGGGACATGGATTATGGATATAATCAAATAAAAATAGTCCCAAATGCGATGCAAAAAGCAGCTTTAAAAGAAATTAGAAGATATCGCGACATGGGCGAAAAAAGAGCCTTGATAATAGCAGCCACTGCTTCAGGAAAGACATTTTTGGCAGCCTTTGATGCCTATAATTCCAATGCCAAGAGATTACTATTTGTTGTTCATAGGGATACCATCCTTAACGATGCCAAAAAGACATTTGAAAAGATATTTGGTTCAACTAGGACTTATGGATTATTTACAGGGCAAGAAAAGAACCTTGATGCGGATTTTATATTCGCGACCAATACAATGATGGCGACACATCTAGATTTGTTTAAACCAAATGATTTCGATTACATTATCTTTGATGAATGCCACCACATCACGAATACAACTTACGAGAAAATACTAAATTACTTTACCCCTGCTTTCCTTTTAGGATTAACTGCCACTCCTGAAAGAATGGATAAGCAAGATGTATTCGCGGTATTTAATTATGTAGTTCCTTATGAATTAAGGTTAAGAGATGCAATCAATAATGACCTAGTTGTACCTTTTAAATATTTTGCAGTTAGGGATGAAATGGTTGATTATTCTGACAAAGAGAAAATCAACTTCCTAAAGAATTATTTTCAAGATGATAACCATATACAATTCATCTCCAATCAAATCGAAGAACATAGACCAGAAGGAAAATTAAAAGCCATAGGTTTCTGTAGAAGTATTGATCATGCAAGACAAATGTCTTTAGAAATGAATGAACTTGGCTACCATACAACTTTCTTAACAGGCGAAAACAATACGGGTGAAAGATCAAAAGCTTTTAAAGATTTAGCAGACGATAACAATGATTTAGAAATCATCTTTTCAGTTGATATCCTTAATGAAGGGGTAGACCTTCCTTCGGTTAATATGGTTTTATTTTTAAGACCAACTGAATCCCAAACCATATTCATCCAACAGTTAGGGAGAGGATTAAGAAAATATAAAAATAAGCAATTTTTAACTGTTCTTGATTTCATTGGGAATAGTTATGATAGATCCACTCAAATCGCGCTTGGTTTAGGTTCATTATCTAGTTCAACCGTCTTAGAAAAAGCACTTCTTTCCTCTTTGGTAAGAAATGATTTTAAAGATCTAGGTTTACCTGGAGTAGAAATACATTTTGATGAACTTTCAAAAGAAGAAATACTTAAGCATATAGAAGACACGAATTTCAATACAGCATTCCGCTTAAGATCAGACTACTTTAGTTTTAAAAAATACCTATCAGAAAAAAGATATCCTAGCCACATGGATTACCTAAATAGCGATTGCGCCCTGGATTTATTAAGATTTATGAAAGCAAAAATGAATGGTAAAAAGAATTATTCTTATTACAACTTTTTAAAAAATATCGGAGAGGATGTCCCTTTATTTAATGAATCTGAGATTAGATTGTTAGAAGTTATTTCTGATTTATTGCCGTTAACTAGAAGAGAAGAATATTTGATTATCAAACAAATCCTAGATAATGAAATTGACTTCGATTTATTGGCCAAAAAATATAAAAGAGTTAACCCATATAGTCTTAAAACTGCTGTCGATAACCTAATTTCAAGAAAAGTGATAATTAATTCAAACTCCTATAAATTGAATTATACAAAGGGAAAAGGAACTGCTTTTGAAGATTCCCTTGATGACTTACTAGAATATGGATTAGAAAGATATGAGAATGAGTTCGGTGATTTTGAAGGACAATTCAAGATGTATGGCAATTATCAAAAAGACAAAGTCATGATGGAAATTGACGGGAAGCAATATTCCTACATGCAAGGCACTAAATATGACACCAAGAATAAAATTACATATGCCTTCGTCGGATTAGAAAAGGATAAAGTTGCAAAGGGCAATTTCGATTATAAAGATAAATTCCTCTCCCCTTCTATTTTTCAATGGGAATCCGTTAATGGCACAACTAGAGATAACGCGGAAGGAAAGAAACTACTTGCAACAAGAATAGTTCATTTATTTGTTAGAAAAGTTGATGAAGAAGATGGGATTGTTCTCCCTTTCACTTATTTTGGGACAGGTAAATTTACCAATTGCAGAGATAGTCAAAATGATAATAAGCCTACATTGATGTTTGATATAGAGCTCGACCATAAAGTAGACGAAGAATATAGATTTGATTTCCAAGTTCCAGAAAAACACCTTAGTTAGATAACATAATTTCTAATTCCGTTAAGGACATATAGTTTACTTCTAGATTATTTTACTTATGAAAATCTAGCCAAAGATAAATATTCTAGGAATATGTCTACTTTCCAATATCCAAACGCGGAAGGAGGAAGACTATATCATGTTGATGCAAGAGCATTGATATATTCTAACGGCAAATTCTCTCTTCCTTCTAATCCGGACGAAATAATAGATTCTTCTGATTTGTTATATAGGGGGATTAGTAATTCTCAAGCAGGAGAAAGGGCGGAGAGCAATTATTGTTCCCAAATTAAAGACTATTTTGATGAAATAAGGTGGATTAGCAAAGATAAGAAATTAATAGATGGAGGCGTAAATGCCCCAACAGAAAATATCTTCTTTGAGCAAGGAGATAAATTCTCTTTAAAAGAATATGGAACTCAATTTTATTATGATGGCAAATTCGATAATGAAGAAGAATTCTCCACTACTTTCGAAACAACATCATTAAGCTAAATATCACTTATTTTCACTAATGGGTTCGCTCTTTTGGTAATTAATGTGTTTGGTTTCCCATTTCTTTAGCTTGATTCCAAGCCAGAAAGCATAGATACCAAAAGTAATGATACTTAGTAATAACCACAATAAATAACGACCGATTAATTGAAGACCATTCCCATTGAATGAAAGCCTTCTCCCTAATATTACCTGGTGTTTCATTTTCCATTTCATCTTTAAACAGATAGAGAACGGAACAGCAATTCCTAAAGTAAATACATTCATGAAGGAAGTAAGAATATTCCATCCGATTAATTGGAGTAACTTACCGTCGAAATAGCTTTCTCCAAGTATATCGTGGCTAGCTTGATATTCTTGTAATTCCTTAGATAAACGTTCTACTTCTGCAGTGTCATGTTTAGTCGCCGCGTAATTTACTTCATCTTTAAGCTTTTCTACATGTCCTACTATCTCAAGAGGTACATCATATGTATGGCTAGCAATCCACTTCTCCATCTTAATTGGAAGGAAGAATAAGTAAATGCCTAAAGTAACAATAGACAATAACCACCAGATGATATATTTGACAAACAATCCTCCACCAGTCCCGGTAAAGATTAGACGTCTAGAATTGATGACTGTATGTTTTGCTTCCCATTTCTTGATAAAGCAAACTGCCCAA
Source organism: Candidatus Alloenteromonas sp. (assembly GCA_052273085.1). GTDB lineage: Bacteria > Bacillota_I > Bacilli_A > RFN20 > CAG-826 > Alloenteromonas. The sequence continues at coordinate 805 of DAVZIW010000090.1, read as the reverse complement.
GGATAAGCAATACCAAAGCTAACAACAGTCAATATATTGCCGAGGATCTTCCAACCGATAAGTTGCAATAATCCTCCATCGAAATAGCTAGCCTTCTCTAGGCCGTATTCTTTTTCATAGGCCTTAATCTTAACTTCTAGTTCTTTAGCCTTTTCATAGTTTTTATTCTTAATGGCTACATTAAATTCTTTATTAAGAGAATTGTATTCCTTTTCAAGAATCCTTTCTTGTTTGGCTTCTTTTATCTTTTGTTCTTGCTTATCCATAGCCTCAACTTCATTTTTAGATAAAGGTCTAATAAGAGCATAGACATCTGAAATAAGTAAGAGGGAACATATTAACGGGATAACTATATAAGTTATAGGAGAACAATATTCATATAGAAGTGTATAAGATAAATAAATTTCATATAGAAGTGTATAAGATAAATAAATTGTAAGAAAGGCAGAAAAATAAGATAAACCCAATGTCGAAGAAATAACAATTGATTTGATTTTTTCCTTCTTGATTAAAATATAAGAAAGTATTGTTACAAGTAATAAAATTCCTAATATGGATTCAATAATAATCGTGGCCCCATAAAACCGTGTATGACCGCCGTAAAGCAATTTAGCGGCAGCGAAAGCGGCAACTAAAACAATAGCAAATATAGAATAAATGAAATAATTCTTTAGTTTCTTCTTACAACTTATTGTTCCTAAAATAGAAACTACAACCATTCCAATGCAACATGAATAGCAAATGAACATGAGCATTGCATAAAAATCGCCATAAAGACGGAGTTGACTAACAAATAAGAAATGAA
>DAVZIW010000089.1:0-6606 GCA_052273085.1 Candidatus Alloenteromonas sp. | reverse complement strand
TATAAATATATTCAGGAATCTTTCTAAGCGCTTGATCAATTGGCCTTTCATAGTTCCATTCGTCGGAATTAGAAAACCTCCAATACAATGCAGGGATCTTGATAGAAACTTCAATTTCTTTTTCTACTAAACAATAATCCAAAACCAATCTTTGATTCCTTACAGCAAAACCCTGTCCACCTCTAGACGGATCCAAATCAAATGATAACTCATAATAATCGTCCTTAAATTCCCATAATTCTGAATTCTTAATTATAGGAATTCTTGATATAAACCTAATTGTACCCATTTGCTTAAACACATAAGGCGCGTGAATAAATTCATATTTAAAATTATCTAAATAATAGAATTCCTTAAACACTTGTTTTCTAGATTTGAATTTAATTAAAATGGAAACTCTTCCCTCTTTTATGTTTAAAACCCGGTTACTTAAATCTAAGAAATAACCATAATTATCTTTTGAAGAGCAGTTAATCTTAAAAGGCATAATGTTCAATCTCGATAGATTTATCGGGGTTTTCGAATCATTAATAAGTAAAAAAGAACCATCAATATCGCTTTCGTTGCATCTTAAGTACAAAATTGGGAGTTTTTTATAAACCGGCAGAGTGTCTACTTCGGCGCCTTCAACTAAGTTACTTTCAAGAAGCCCTTCTTCCATTCTCTCCCCAACCCACAGGGACGTTCCATCACTTAAAACAAGTACATCTCCTTTTTTAAATTCATGTTGGAGTAAATAATAGCCAAAGCGATAATAACCTGCTAAATCTTTTCCAATAAGTTGGGGCGAGTTTTCTTTATCTTTATAGCAAGCATACAGACGCCCGGAAGGCAAATTGCCTCTAGAGTGATCCAGCCACTTACCTTTTTCATCGAAGAAACGAATGTTGCTCTCTTTGATTTCTCGATTTAAATATACTTTTTTATCCTTTCCTATTAACCTTGCCTTGATTGGAGAGAAAATCATCGTTGGTTTCACATCATCAATCGCACATTGCTCTACATAAATGCCAGCCTTACCTGATAAAAGAGTTGGTTTTTGCCGAAATTCATGACCATTAATATCAATGACCCAGTACAGGTCCAAAGCTTCTTCTTCTGTGCAATTCAATATAATTTGTCTATTTAGATGTAACGAGAACGAATCCTTTTCAAAATCTGCAAAAAGAGTTGGACGAAGAAGCAAGGTCTCACCTCTTCCTGTTTTCTTCTTTTGTTCTTTATTGAATTCTTTCTGAAAATGACCATTTGGATTTTCACTCCACTCTTTCAAAAGACGGATAAGTCTAGTGTTGGAATTAGGGATAGGTTCACTATCCCAAAAACAAGAATCTATTAATTTCAGATACTTCTTCAATCTGACTTTGCAACCAATAGGATTATGGATGAGTGCCAGACTTGTATGAACCATCAATCCATTTAAGGCAGTATCTTTATTGCGTTTAATTTCATTTATTAATATGTCGAATTTATCTTTACCATCTTCATCGTATAAGTTATTAACATTTCGGCCTAAATCTAATCTCCAATAATCGAACAAGTAATTAAAGAACTTATTAGCACAGGGTGTTGAAACAAAGGAATGAAGAGTGATGGCATCAATTGGACGTCTAGTCTCGTCGGTATAAGCCTTGCCGTACTTAATGAACGTATCTGTGCAAATCTTAGTTATATATTTTTGTTTATTCGTATCTATGGATTCCCCAAAAGCTTTTTCTATATTGTTCCAAAAACGGCCTTCTGAATAATAGTTCTGTGCATATAAAACCATGGCAGTAGTAAAAACCACTGGCTCTTTTGGTTTAAATGATTTCCCATCTTTTGCCAATGATTGCAGTTCGTCGTACATATACCTTTTAATAAGATTGGCCTCATTCTCATCAAGGGTAATATCACCTATGAGTTTTTTAAATGTAAATTCCTTATTAATTCTATTACGTAACTTTTCCCAATCAGACAAAATAAGTCCGTTAATGTGTGCGACGTATCCTCTGCCTTTTTTTATAATGCGATTATTGAGTTTTTGCTCAAATTGAAATCGTTTTAACTCTTTATCGGAAATCTCTTCATCGCAGCCTTTGACATATACGCGAAAGCTCCCATGATCTAAAGTAAATGCTTGACGAAATATTTTTATAATCCACAAATTAATCAATCCCGTTCTGCCTATTGAAGCATATAAATCAGTGCCAAATTTAACATATTGAGATTTAGCAAAATAAATATTATGGCTATCAAAAATACGTACTTCGCCCAAGATTTCAGCATTTTTATTATTTTCTATAATGTTCCTGCCTTTATCTCCTTGATTTAATTCATAGAAAAATATCTTTATCAATTCATACCAAGAGGAAACTTGATAAACGTTTTTTTCAAAATATATAAAAACGGGTTCTATGTTCCTGCCTTCAAAAGAAGCCAAGTCATTAAAAGAGACACAGGTTATAGCACCCATACTTACCTCCAATTATAGCATGCAAACGTATATTTTGACCCGCTATCACTAGAAATAATATTAACAGATTCCATTGTACTATTCGAGTGTTTATTAGGCTAATTTGCCGTCATAAAGAATAATCAAAAAAGACCCTCTAGGTTTGCCTAAAGGATCTTTTGGATGAATAAATTAATATCTATTAGTTATGTTTCTTCTTTCTAATAAGGACGAAGCTAGTAATAGCAACAGCTGATACGGCTAGCAAGGTACATACTAGTACGGTTGTAGAATTAGAAGCAGCATTGCCACCAAATATTCCAACGGAAGTCTTAGAGGAAACAGTTCTCCACATATCCATGGCAGCTCTAGCGGAGGCATAATCTGGGCTATTGTCAAATAACTCTTTTTGAGACTTGGTTAGGCGTTTGTAAGCTCCTTCTGCAGCTTTAAGTTTATTTTGACACTTTCCGGCTCTATCGGCTTCTGGAATAGCTGTATAATCTTCACCCATTTGAGCGGTTATGTAATTTGCGACGAATTCATCTACTGCTTTCTTATCTTCAACGACTTCATCTCTAAATGAACCCTGTGGCAATATAGATGTTCCGTTAGCAAATGGATGGAAATATTCATTTCCTTCAGTATCTTTTATGGAAATGTTACGGATGTAGCAATTATTTACATTGTAATGATTGCCGTAAATACGGATTTCTTGGTTATTAAACCCGGCTTCCATTGTAGTATTTAAGGTTGTTTCCACCTTGGTCCATGCAGTCGTCCTTCCTTGTTCTTTGGAAATTCCAACATTACGGTCAGTAACATAAGCAGCAGACCCACTATTACCGCCATAATATTCAAAGGAAATATTGTAAGGTACATTTTCCTTAGTCACATCCATACCCAAGGCAGCAAGATTTACTGTTATATAGCCGTCAAGACCATCACCATGTTTAGGACTTATATTTCTCATGGATGAATAAGCAACATTACCTTGATCATCCATATATGCACCTGTATTCCCGAGGTAACTTGCACCTCCGGCCATTAATGGGTCAAAATTACCACCATATACAAGCTCATTTCCGTTTGCATCCTTTAAAGAAATGCTATCAAGGTCGATAGGATTAGTAGCATTAAAGATTATGAAAGAAACATCTGCTTGACTGGTATCATTATAAGTTTTAAAAGAGCAAGTAGACGTAGACCATTTCCCATTTGTGTTAGTAACAGCCACTGGAGCAGACCAGAATCGTTCGCCAGCAAGATTGAATCCATCCATTCGAACATTCATATTGGCAGCGCCACTTGTTCTATACTTAAACGAAAGAGTGTATTGTCCTTTAGCTATTATTGGCAATGAGATTCCAAGAGACTTCCTGCTTTCAAGATGAAGCGCTCTAGTATTTTCAAATCCATTATTAATATATGCCGAATTTGGAATATGAGCAAAAACAGATTGATCCCACTTAGCCTCATTAGCGTCTTCGAGGAAATCCGCATAACCCATGGTATTGACAGTGGCATTTTCTTTTAATTCAAATCCACCATCTTCAACAAGGTTATTGCCCTTTTCGTCCAATACCTCAACATCATCAATTAGATAATACCCTACACTAGAAGTGGTTCCGGCCTTCAATCTTGCATATGGTACAACGAATATCGGTTCAGCTACACCTGCTTTGGCAGAGAACTCAATTTCATAAGAATCCCATAAACCATGTGGGGTCCACCCACCTTTTGGCTGAGGATTGGTGCTCCAAAATCTATTCCCGGCACTGTCTATACCATCTAGTTTAACTATCAATTCAGTATTTCCGTCAGCACCAATATATTTGTATTTAAAACGAAGAATGTATTTACCAGTAATTTTATAATCATCAAACTTTAGATAAACACCTCTGCCGGCAGTAAGTTTCATTGCGCTATAGCCAGTTGCGGAGTCGCTTATTAAAACATCAGGCTTGATATCAAGTAGTTGCTTTTCAAATACTTCTATTTTTCCGCTCGCAAAGAAAGCATCTGGGTTAGCAGGATTCCCTTCGAAGTATTTTGTCCTTCCAGTCATAACTCCAGTCGGAGCCACTCCTTCATGGACAAATAACTTAGAAGCATATACTTCACCAGTTCCAGTGGCTTCAATTTCGATAACAACACCATTGGTTTCTGCCTTAGTTTTAAGCATACCTGGGCGGCTAACCCAATCACCTGTAACTGTAGTAACTTTAATAACTTCGGTTGCTTCTGAAGCAGATGTTCCATCTTTATATTCGACGACTCTTATTAAAAGTTTAGCAGCACCAGTTGTTTTTGCATTAACTGAGAAATTGTAATAAGTATTTGGCTTGACTGCAGTCAATGTACTACGAGCTTTTAAAACTCCTTCTGCAACTGTTCTTTTTAATAAGATGGAATTGCCTTGAACTGTATCCTTGTAAGGAGAGATTGTATTATCAGCAGTCACTCCTGATGCCTCCCAGCCAGTCGGCATAGTCGTTGAGGTCGTCTCTGCGGCATGAACACCCACGGAATCAGCCGAAACACGATTGAAAGACGAAAAACCTGCGATTGCCATCAATGAGGACAAAACAGTAAGACTTAAAATGTTTTTCTTTTTCATGTAGAAAAGTCCCTTTCTATAAATATTACTAACTAAAACATATTTGAAAGCGCTTACTTTTTCTTTTCTTTTTTCATCTATAAACGTTCAAAATTGTCAATAAGACTGTTTTTAATGGTTTTTTAAAATAGTTTTTTATTGTTAATAAACGATTAGAAAATCCCAATATATACGGAAAATTAATGTTTTTATTTAAAAGTTAGGAAGTAAATTTATTAAATATGAAAGTTATCTTTTTTGGTAATTAAAAAAGAATATTTAAGTGTTAAATATAACAATCACTTATTTATAATCGAAACCAAGGTCTTCGCAGATGGAAGAGAACCCCCCTGCCGTCCAACCCATCATCTCATTCGCAGGGTATTCCTTCTTTTTGGCCCTTCCCCCAGTAAAAGGATCATAAGTCTCCCATAGCTTACCTGTGTTTTTATAAGTCATAGATAGATTCTTTAGCCATCTAAGCCCTACTTCTTTAGCCTCTAACTTCATCCCTAGTGTCTTTAATCCCCAATATGCTAAATAATTATCATAAGGCCAGGAGAAAGGATAGGCAGCCTGATATTCTATCTTTTCGTTTTCATCTTTTTGGGTAGATACTATTCCATATGGATAAGATAAACGACTTAACAATTTTCTAGCAGCATCTTTATTTTTTGATAATCCAGTTATAAAAGGCATGAATTGCCCACTGAAACAATAATCTTCCCTAAATATCTTATTGCTAGAAAAATCATAATCATAATATAGGCCATCTCCACTTAACATAAGCTTGTCCATCTTTTCTTTTCTAGATTTAGCAGCTTCTAGGAACCTATTTTCTAGGCTAGGTTCAAATACCCTGGCAAAAGAAGCCAAGTCTAATTCCATGCCATATAGATTGGCATTCAAATCGACTGGATTAATATATATCCCCTTATCTAGAAAGCGTGGGGTGAAATCTAGTCCTGCTTCCGCATCGGCGCAGTAGCATTCCCCTAATTCGGCTTTTTTATCAAGTTCTATATCTAAAGGTAAACCAAGTCTATCTTTCGCGACATAATCATAATAACCACATAGGTCATCCTTAGTTAATTTATTATGTAGATGGCGATTTAAACCATTCGGGGCGATTCTTTCTTTCATCCAGAATTCATATTCTTTCTTTAAGGCATAATAGGCTTTTTCTAGCCACTTCTTATCTTTATATACCTCATATATGTCCTTAACCATAAAATGAAGATAAGGGGGCTGCGAACACCACTTGATTAGATTTTCGCTATAGGCATTAGGGACAAAGCCTAATTTATCCAATGCAAATATAAGGTTGTCGACATTGTATTTAGCATATTCGAAATAGCCATCTGCAATCATTCCTCTATTCGTATAGAAAGTATCCCAATAGAAAAGTACATGGAAATCCCCATCTATACAAGGTGGTACAAAGGGATATGGAAGGGCATATTTATCGCCTTCAATTGGATAATTTAGGGCCGCTTCCCAACGCGAATGTATATATTTTCTAGTTTCTTATATCTAAAATCTCTTTTTCATTCATAAATGTATCCTCTTTTTA
>DAVZIW010000088.1:0-6675 GCA_052273085.1 Candidatus Alloenteromonas sp. | reverse complement strand
AGATAGAGTAACTATTTATCAAGTAGCCCAGGCAGCTGGAGTATCTTTAGCAACTGTTTCAAGGGTTATAAATAAACAAGGTTCTGTTACCGATAAGACTAGAGAAAAAGTAGAAAAGACGATTGCTGCCTTAGGTTATAAGCCTTCTGGACTGGCCCAGGCTTTAGCTACAAATAGAACTACATCCATTGGTGTTATTATCCCTAGCGCGAATTATGTCTATATTGCTAATGTATTGAACGGAATTACTGCTGTAGCGAAAGAAAAAGGCTATGTATTGACTCTTTTCTCTACATCCCATTCTAGAGAAGAAGCCTTATCAATGATCGAGAAAGTAATTACCCAACACGTAGATGGGGCGATTATATTCGACGACCAATTAGGCGCAGAAGATATCAATACCATTGCTTCTTATAATGTCCCAAGTATTGTAATCGATGCTAAAGTCAGTGGGGATAAAGTAGGGGATATCCTTCTAGATTATGATGAATGTGTCACTAAATTAGTAAAAGAATATTATAAACGTGGAGGGGATAAGGAAATGACTTTCCTCCATGTCCATAATGCCGGTAGGTTGCTTGCTAGATGCGAGAAGAATTTTGTAAAAGCCAGCGAAGAACTTGGAAAAACTTACAAAGTTTTCAATTGCGATGATTCATATGCTAGGACTTATGCTGATTTCATGCAGTATTTCAAATCCCATAAAGGTGGGTATTTCCTTTGCTACCGCGATTCTATCGCCGCAGCTGTTATGAATGCTGCAACCGATTCAGGACTAAATGTTCCTAGTGAAGTCGAAGTTGTTTCTATTGTAGGTACTAAATATGCTTCAATTGTTAGACCTACATTATCATCCTTCCATATCGATATGTCTGAAGTTGGCAAAAGGGCGATGTATATGCTCACCGACTTAATGAACCGTGACTTAATCGAAAAGACATCCAAATTCGATGCCCAGTTTGTAAAAGGTTCATCTACCAAATTAGATTAATAATTATTCAAATTAGAAATCCTTCAACCTAAAAATCGAAGGATTTCTTTTTTCGTTGTTCCCATTAAAAGCCAATTTTTGTTAATTGGATAAAAATAAGTGATAATTTCATATTGACAAAATATTTTTCATACTTTACGTTTTGCATATATATGGCTTGGTCAACGACCTAAGGACTTCTATTCATGATGAAAGAATTCTTTCCCGCTTTAAAGCGATAGTTGATGCCAAAGAAAGGAATTTGCCAGGAGACTATTGGCAAAAAATCAACATGAAACTAAAACGACTATTTAGTATTCTTGCTTTGGCTATTTTTGGCGCGAGTAGTGTTAGGATTGGAGCTTCTTTGTTAAATAAAGCCCCAACCGAAACTAATGCAGAAAGTGAAAAAACCTGGATGTTCAGGGTACAGCTAAATCTAGCAGATGCTTCCCCAAATAAGGAAGGAAATGCATTTGGGGATAACCCAGTTGAAAAGGTGCAGTTCCATTGCTGGGGTGATGGTGGTTTTACTAAGACCATCGAAGCGCAGCACATTATATTTAATAATTTTGATTACTATGGAGCAAATATTTCCTTATCTGATGCTGATGTCATCAAAGGGGCCCAATGGGTTTTGACCCAAAAAGGGATTGGAGACAAATACTCTGTCGACATCACTGCCTTTGGCTCTACAGAAACTCCTATCTTAGATAAGAATATAGATTTTATGGCCATCGAATGGGAGTTTGCTAACGCATGGGATCGAGATAAATGGAAATTCACAAATATTGTAGGGGATAAGTCAGATAAACTTTATTTAAAAATTGAAGGTGAAACTAATCCTATAGATTTCGTCAAGGAGCCTCAAAATAATGTTTTGGCCGTTAGGAATCTAAATTATTCAAACGATAAAAAACCGATATCGCTTGATTCTTATGGAACTAATTGTCTACCCAACAATTTTTATTATCTTTGCCGGAAAACGTCTAATGAAATAATGGATCTAGGCAGCGCTAATTGGTTAGACCTAAAAGAAGCGGGGACCTATGATTTCATTATAGCTGACGCAACAATCACTATTAAAAAACACTCACTAACTGATACTTACATTTATTATGTGACCGATAGCGGTGAAGCTAGTAAAGACTATATCTATTCTTGGGGTGGCTCGATGCAATTTGGCGCTTTCCCCGGAACTAAGATTAGCGATATCACCGAAGCAAAAGAAGTTACTAACGGGGTACTCCATTTCCAAGGCGGTTCCGATAAGAAGCTAATCTACAAGATCCCTCTCCAAGCTGGCTATCCAACTGGCGACAACATGTTCATGTTCAATAACGGGACTAGCGAATTTAAATCAGATGAAAGAGCAATAATGGCTACTGCTACCTATTGGTGGACTGGCCCGGCCAATATTGATGCAACTAAAGGACTTGAGTTCCTTCTAGATGCCGAAACAATAAGGAATGCAGCCATTGATTATTCGGTTTGCAACATTAGCAGTGCCGATGCAAGGAGGATTGTCGATGTCTATAATTCATTAAGCGAATCGATAAGAACAACCTATGTAGATTCATCTTCTACATTCACTTGGACTTCCATTGAAATGAAAGACAACACCTTAGTTAGTTACAAGGCCATTGTTGAAAGACTAGCCTTAGTTAGCGGAGTTTCCGTTGCAGGCTCTTCCTTAATCAATCTAGGCAACCATCCAAACTTCGATGTAACTGTTCCTTCGATATTGGCAGTTATAGTTGTAGTTGGGGCCATAGCTACTGCAACATTAATAATCCTAAAGAAAAGAAAACATAATTAATTAGGATAATATATGTATTAGGTGCAGGGCGACTTGCGCCTTTTTATAACGAAATAGTCAAATAGCATCTAAGTGTAGTGTTATCCAATTTAATTAAAAATATTTAGCACTCTGCCCTTGACACTGCTAAAAGAATGATTATTATGTTTATTGTCATTAAGAAAGGCAAACTAGAAAATGATTAAACCATTATTAGATTATGTCTTGCTAGAGAAATTACCTAGCGAGAAAAAAGTAGGGTCAATATACCTTGCTTCCGAAAAGAAAGCCGGAAATATCGCTACTGTTGTAGCCGTATCTACTTCTAAGGATAAAGATGGTAAACCTGTTGAATTATCCGTCAAGGTTGGAGATAAGGTTATATACCGCGAATATTCTGGAACTGAATATGAAGAAAATGAGCATAAATATCTATTAATCAAGAATGAAGATATTCTTGCTATTATCGAATAAGAAGGTAAATAAAAATGGCTAAGGAAATTAAATTAGGGAAATCCGCGAGGGATTTGATGCTTGAAGGTGTCGATACCCTTGCAAATACTGTTAAACTCACTATTGGTCCAAAAGGACGCAATGTCGTACTTGATAAAGGTTATGGTTCACCTCTTATCACTAATGATGGAGTTACCATTGCTAAAGAAATCGAATTAAAAGATAACTTTGCCAATATGGGTGCAAAGCTAGTCTATGAAGTCGCTAATAAGACTAATGATGCAGCAGGGGATGGAACTACAACTGCAACCTTACTTGCCCAATCTATTATCCATCGTGGTATTGATGCTGTTGAAAAAGGCGCAAACCCTGTATTTGTTAGACAAGGTATTGAAAAAACTGGTAAGGAAGTTGCTTCTAAATTATTAGAAGAATCTAGACCAGTCGATACTAACGAAGATATCGAATCTGTCGCTACTATTTCTAGCGGCGATGCCGAGATTGGCCATCTAATTGCCGAAGCTATGGAAAAAGTTGGCAAGAACGGCGTTATCACTGTTGATGATTCTAAAGGTATCGAAGATGAATTAAGTGTTACCCAAGGTATGGAATTTGATAAAGGCTATATCTCTCCATATATGGTAACTGATAGAGAAAAGATGATTGCTGAACTAGATGATGCCTATGTCCTAGTCACTGATCAAAAGATTTCTAATGTCCAAGACTTAGTTCCATTGCTTCAAGCTAATATCGATGCCGGTAATAAACCAATATTAATCATTGCTGATGATTTGGATGCCGATGTAACTTCTACAATCGTAGTCAATAAGTTACGTGGAACATTCAATGTAGTTGCAGTCAAGGCTCCTGAATTCGGTGATGCCCAGAAAGCTGCTCTTCAAGATATTGCTATCATGACCGGTGCTAAATTTATCTCCAAGGATCTATCCATGGAAATAAAGAATGTCACCATGGAAGATCTTGGCAAAGTCAAGAAAGCTACCATCAAGAAAGATAAGACTACTCTTGTTGGAGGAGAAGGAAGCAAGAAAGAAATCAATGACAGGATTTCTGAACTTGCCCATCAACATGAAGTCGTTACTAGCGATTATGATAAGAAAGCCCTTGCCAAACGTATTGCTAAACTCTCTGATGGAGTTGCCGTACTTAAGGTTGGTGCCCTTACCGAATCTGAATTAAAGGATAAGAAACTCCGTATCGAAGATGCTCTTAATGCCACTAAAGCCGCCGTTAGCGAAGGTATCGTTTGTGGTGGCGGAGCTGCTTTGACTGAAGTATATAAAGAATTAAAGCCTGTACTTAAAGATTCTAATCCTGATATCCAAAAAGGTATCAACGCCGTCATGGAATCTTTATATGACCCACTTAGACAAATTGCTTCTAATGCTGGATTTGAACCTAGCGAAATCGTAGAAGCCCAAAAAGGAGCCAAGAAAGGAATTGGCTTTGATGCTAAAAATGGTGTTTGGGTCGATATGTTTGAAAAAGGCATCGTTGATCCAACTAAGGTCACTAGAAGTGCAATTCTAAATGCTTCTTCTATCGCTTCCTTATTTGTTACCACTGAAGCTGCTGTCACTGAATTAAAAGAAGAAAAGCCAGCCGCCCCAGCAATGGGTAACGACATGTATTAATAAGAGCTTAACTCCTAGGCCCTCTAGAATAATCTAGGGAGCCTTTTTTTGATTGTAAGCAAATCTAATTAAAAAGATGCGATAGATACGTATTTATTAAGATAAAAAGTAAATTTATTAACCATAGATATATTTTTTGTTCTAGAATATATGCATGTCAAATTACCTAATATATTCCCTTGAGGATGATGAGGATATTTCTTCTATCATCAAAATAGCCTTATCTAAAAATGGGTTAGATGTAGTTACTTTTTCTACTGGAGAAGCATTTTTAGAAGCATTTAGAAAGAAACCATGTGATTTATTGCTTCTAGACTTGATGTTACCAAAGATGCAAGGAAAAGAAGTGCTTGAATCAATTAAGAACCATAAAAGGACTAGGGTTATAGTTGTATCTGCTAAATCTGAGATTTCTGATAAAGTAGAATTATTAGATCTAGGGGCAGATGATTACCTTCCTAAGCCTTTTGATATAAAAGAATTAGTATCAAGAGTAAAAGCGCAGCTACGCCGCGTTAAAGAAAATTCCAATATAGCTAAATATGGTCCATTTGAAGTAATTATTGATAAAGGCATTGCTAAATATAATGGGCATATATTAGATTTGACTCCATCTGAATATCTAATATATCTAGATTTAATCGAGGCGAAAGGAGAAGCCTTATCTAGAGAGAAACTTGAATTTTCCTTCAGGGGTAAATCTAGTTTAGGCAAATCTAGCCGTGCCTTAGATATGCATATAAAGCATCTAAAGGGCAAAATAGATGGAAGATTATCTTCTATATATGGGGTAGGTTATAGACTAGATGTCTAATTCAAGAAAGAAATATAGATTCGAACTAGGTGTATTTTGCCTTTCTTTCTTACCCTTTCTAATCGGGACACTTACTTTTTATTTGACTTCAAAACATAATTTCGAGAATGAAGTTTTTTATTTAGGCAATGATGTATTTTCTTCCATTAGAGACAAAAACGAAATAAAAGAAGTCGAATATCAATATAATTATTCACCTTTATACCAGTTATACCTATTTAATAAAGATGAAGAAAGACCATTTTTTGATTCATCTAATAGATATGATAAAACATATTCCCGTTATGAATTATTTGCAAAAGTAGGGCACCCATATTATCAAAAAGAAGAAAAAGGGGAATATTTCTATGAGACATATTTCTCTGCAACTAATGATATTTATATTATCTTTGGGAAAAGGGTAGATTTTGTTGTTCCATTCTCTTTGTATTTTTGTTCAATTGGTTCAGCATTGCTATTTGGATTAGATGTTACATTTGCTTATTTTTATATCAAAAAGAAGAAGAAGGAATTCAATTTGCTTCAAATACAGGTCAAGAAATTACGTAAATTAGCAGACGAAGAACCTTTAATTGAATATGAAGATTCTACTGAATTCTATGTTAGGTCGCTTCGTGATTCTAGACGTCAAGTCGATTATCTTCTTTCAAAAGCTAAGCAAGAAGCAAAAGAAAACCAATTCGTCCTCGATTCTTTTTCCCAGGGATTAGTAGTTCTAAATAATAAAAACGAGATAATTTCCTTAAATAAGAAGGCTATAGATATATTCTCTTTATCTAGTGATTATAAAAATAGGGATTTACGTCTATTAGATATAGCACCTAAAACTGTTAAAGAGATGTCTACAGTCAATAAGACTAGAATTAAGTCGATATTTTTTGAACAGATTGGTTCTAGGATCTATAAAATTGAGGTTGCCCCTTTAGAATTTGAAAAGATAAAGAAAATAATTATCCTAGCGTGGCTTCTATTTTAATTGATGTAA
>DAVZIW010000087.1:0-6713 GCA_052273085.1 Candidatus Alloenteromonas sp. | reverse complement strand
TTATAAAACGCGTCGTGCAGTTGTAATCGGGGGAAACTGTATTTGATTCAGAAGAAGGAATTAATGTCCCTGCTTCAAATAGACATGTCGGATTCTTATTCCAAAATTACGCCTTATGGCCACATATGACTGTCTATAATAACATCACCTTTGGTTTAAAAGAATATAAGGGTGAGATGAGCGTCATTTCTAGCGATTATCTAAAATATAATTCGATAATCAGTGCTTTAAAAAGAAGTGATGATGTAGTTAAATTCGTCTCTTATTCCTATAACAAGGACCATAAGATTGAAAAAGATAAAGCCTTATTATACATTATTGATGGATTTAAGGTTTCGATGTCTGCTGCTAAAGAAATCTTTAATCTCCATCTAGAAGAAAAAAATGGAGAAGAAAGAAAAGAAGTTGCAGATGCTGCCATTGCTAAATATGAAGAGATGATTAATCAAGTCATCTCTAAAGTCGAAAGCAAGGGCTACACATTAAATGAAGCTGGCGAATATCTTCTTGATGGAGAAGTATGCAAGAAGATAAGGAAACTCGATAGCGAGGAAATCGATCTTCGTGTAAGACACGTTGCCCGTATTGTCCATATTGGGGAATTCATGGATAGATATCCTTCTGAATTATCTGGTGGTCAGCAACAGAGAGTTGCCATCGCTCGTACTTTAGCCCCTGGACCAAAAGTCATATTCATGGATGAACCTCTTTCCAATTTGGATGCCAAATTAAGATTAGAGATGAGAAGTGAATTAAAACGCCTACATATCGAGACTGGTTCAACTTTCGTCTATGTTACCCATGACCAGCAAGAAGCCATGACTTTGGCTACTAAGATTTGCTTAATCAATAACGGGGTACTTCAACAATACCAAGCCCCATTAGATGTCTATAGGAATCCTAATAATTTATTTGTCGCTGACTTTATCGGTTCTCCTTCGATTAACTTTATCGAAGCAAAAGGCAAGCAAGTCAAAGATGATATTAAGCTTAGGATATTCGACGATGTCGATGTTACTTTTAAGCCTAATACATATGTCAATCTAGATGAATTTAGGAAAGAAAGAGACAAGGAAATCGAAGATAAAAAAGCCAAGTTAGAACAAGATAGGCAAGATAAACATTTTGTCGAAAAGGTAAATGCCGACCGTCCATTTAATTTTGCAATTGCTAAAGTTAGCGGAACATTGATGAGTGAAGAAATGCATGATGTCGATCCTGATTCATTTATAATCGGTGTCCGTCCTGAATTCATTTGCCTTGACGATGATGGCAAGATTGAAAGCGATATCTATAGTGCCCTTCCAACTGGGATGGAAACTACAGTCAAGATTAGGATTGGGGATTATTTGCTTACTGGTGTTGTCTTTGGTGGAGTCGATTATAAAATCGGTGCGAAAGCCAAACTTGATTTCATTGGCAAGGAAATTCTTCTTTTCGATAGGAAAAGCGGCAAGCTTATCGCTTCTGGTAGTTTAAAGATTTAAGGATTTATTCCTTTGCTTAAAGAGCTCCTTTGACTCCTTGGGAGCTCTTTTTTATATTGAAATGGTTTCAGGTTTTATATAATCCCCAAATCCAGTTTTCTCTCCATCGAATTCGCTTCCGATCCAAGACAAAGAAGGGCTAGAACTATATTTTCTTGCATAGTTAGTTACTTCAAAGAAAGAAGAATAATGGTTATATGTATAAAATATTACAGGACACTTGTTCTCGTATTGGGTAAGTCCGTTATAAACTACAACTAGACGTCTAGTTTTCCTAGAAGAATAGGAATATCCATCATTCCCATTGGATATATCTATCTCAAAATATCTATATTCATGGGGAGTAGGGATAGATTGCATATATCCATCGGTCCTAAAATAATCTTTAGAATAGAATCTAGCGTAATTCCCATATTTAGCAAAATATTCCTGGCTAGTAGAGCCTTCTTTTCTCCGGTCGTTGAAACAATAATTAATCGGAGTTTCTCTATATGCTTGATAATATAAAGCCACATCCATTGGATCTATATACCAAGTAGATGAATCAGATTCTACTGATTTCTTTATAGTCTTTTCTATAGTTCCATCTAGGTTATAGACATTAAAATAAGGCTCGCTAGATTGGATTGGTTCGATTCTGTAATACCCATCTTCATTTATTTCAGGTTTAGATGAACTAGATTCGCTCGAGGATGATGATTCTTCACTTGAACTAGAAGACTCACTAGAAGATTCTTCGCTTGATGAACTTGAGGAGGAAGTTGATTCACTAGATTCAATGGAAGATTTACTTGATTCGATGCTTGATTCAGTTGAAGATTCTTCGCTAGTTGTAGTTTCATTAGATGATGCAACTGAATCAGTATTTGTTGTAACTACATTAGTTGTTGTCGTGCCTTTGCTTGAATTAGGCTTAGAACTATATCTAGTAAATGAGCATGAAGAAAGAAGCAATGCCCCTAAGGAAAGAGTTAGTTTGCTATTTTTATTCATTCTTCAATCTCTTCTTTTTTAACTAATATCTTTTTGACTTTTATACCATCCATCGAAATTATTTCAAGGATGAGGTTTTTAAAATGGATTATATCGCCGACTTTGGCAAATCTATCATCAAGCAATTCAATGCAATAGCCACCTATTGTGACGTATTCTGTATCGATTTCATCAAAATCAATATCAAACAGGAAGCAGAAATCACGTAAAGTCATCATCCCATCTATTACATAACTCCCATCGGCTTTTTCAGATACCGGTTCATTTGCCTTATCTTTTTCATCCCAAATCTCGCCGACGATTTCTTCGATGATGTCTTCCATTGTAATAATACCTTCGGCAGCACCATATTCATCAAGGACAACGCTCATGGCAATATGGTCTTGCTTCATCTTGTTAAAGACATCGTTAATCTCTTTTGTATGAGGGATATATATTACCTTTTCAATCGCTTCTTCTGGTATTTCTTCTTTTCCTTCTAGCTTAAGTCTCATCAAGGTCTTGCTTTTAATAAAGCCCTTGATGTTATCTAAATCCCCTTCATAGACAGGAATCCTAGAATGGAGGAATGCTTCTTTATTAGATAATATATCTTCTAATTTATCTTCATTAGAAATGCCATATATTTTAGCCCTTGGGGTCATTATCTCAAATGCTTCGGTAGTCGCATAATCTATTGTTCCCCTAATCATGTCGGCAGCCTGTTCATCGATCTCGCCTTTTTCTTCAATCTCATCAACCATTTCATGGAGTTCTTCATCGCTAGTCTGATAATCTTTTAAATTATGGGTTACAGGATAAGTAACTATTGTCCCAAATCCAGACATAAGGAAAGTAATTGGGAAAGTCAAATAATAACAAAATGACAATGGATAAGAATAAGTAGTGGCGAGTTTTAAGTTAAATACCTTCCCTAGGCTTTTCGCGATTATTTCCCCAAATATGATTTTTATGACTAGGAATATCAAAGAGAATATTAAGCCCATTGTTTCGATTTGGTCTTGGTTAGTTAGATTCATTAATGAGATAGCTACATTAATTCCTAATAAGGTTGAAATAGAATCAAGCGCCGCATTAATGACGTCGTTCCAAAGCAATATGGTAGATATGGTCTTGTCATAACCTTTGGCTAATTTATAGGCAATCTTGCCCTTTTTTGTGTTGGCTTTCTTTTCTAATTTAGCTAAAGAAACCGAACCAAAAGCCATATCGGCACTAGAAAATAACATCGAGCCGATCAAAAGGAGAAATAATATAATGCAATAAATAGTTATTAACATGCTTTTTCTCCTTTCTTTTTCCTTCTTATTGGAGTAGAGGATGTATCTAGCTTACCTACTAGCTCTGCTAAAATATCATCCATAGTGACAAGTCCAACAACTTGGTTATCCTTATTTTTTACTAAGGCTAAATGGGAATGCTCTTTATTTAATATTTCAAAAGCATCCCCTAGAGTTTCATCAATATCGACATAGACTGGCTGGATTAATATTGATCTAATATCTAGATGTGGATCTTTTGAATACTCCTCGAAATATAGATTTAGACTTAATATAGCAACATATTCGCCTTCATCATTAATGACTGGGAATCTAGACAAAGTCGAATTCATGATGAAATCATTTACTTTGTCTACGACTAAATCTTCTTCTTTTAAGGCGACGATATTTTCTTTTTTAGTCATTACTTGTTCAATCTTAATTGAATCAAAAGTAAAGGCTTTTGAAAGAAGCTTCATCTCGTCTTCTTCGAATAATTCTTCGTTATTCTCACTTTCTTCGCTAGGTTCATCCTCTAGCTTTGCTTCATCAGCCTTTTCAATGAAATCTTCTTTAGACAAGGCGTTTTCATTTTTAATCTTAAATATCTTATGTACTGCTTTTAAGACATATCTAAATATAAATATGATAGGGAAAAGCAATATGCCGACGATAAAATCAGGCCATGCCAAAATAATTGCCATTCTATTTGGTATGGCTTTTGATAATATCTTTGGACAAGTATCGGATACTATATATACCAAAGCACCCATGACTCCAGTTGAGAATATAGCTTCTAATGAACCGCTTATCCCATTAGCTTTACAGATGTTATAGAAAATAACAGCAGAAATAGATGACATCAAAGTCTGGACTATATTATTTCCTACTAAAACTGTTACTAAGGTATCTTCAAATTTCTCAGTTAACCTAACTATTATCTTAGAAGTGATATTTCCTTTATTAGCCTCGACTTTAAAATGGTATTTATTGCAATTGGAAAAAGCATTTTCTGACGCACTAAATAAGCCAGATACAATTAACATTATCGCTATGAGTAGCCAGGCTACCCACATCGGCATACCATATACGGTAATCGGATTAGATTCTAACAGTAAGGGATCAATGTAGCTAGATAAAGGAACTTCCATATCGAGGTTCTATTATAATATATTTATAGGAAAGTGCAAAATACCATTTTTGAAGTGGCGTACTTACATTCTATTTACAATTATTTACAACCTCTTGGTAGTTCTTTATCTAATGGACTTTAAAATGAAGTGAATTAGAGGTTACTACATGAAATATAAAACAGTCGTATCTAAATACCATCCAGTTGCTAAAAAAATGGCAAATGAAGTTGAATCTATTGTTAATCAATATGCCCAAAAGGGATGGAAATTAGTCAGCTTTTCTATTACTCCATCTTGCAAGGCTATCCTTGTATTTGAAATCTAGTGGGATTATTTATGGCTAAGAAAGATAAAAGGTTTATTGAAGCATATAAGGAACAATCAGGGATTTTTGGTCCTGAAAGCAGCTTGGTTGTAGATAAAAATACAGGAGTCACCTATTTAATTATTAATAATCTTTATGGAACAGGAGTCACTCCTTTATTAGATAAAGATGGTAAACCTGTTATTAGCAATATCGATGATAAAGAAATAGATAAATAGATTACCTATTTCCTATAGTTTCTTTTATGTCATTAAAGGGCTTTATTTGTTTGGCTTTATGTCTTTATTGAGATAGAATATTGCCCATGGAAAACATTATTGATGATTTAATTTATAGAGGCCTCATCCAACAATATAGCGATGAAGCAAAACTTAGGGAAATGCTAGAGAGCAAGCAAACTCTTTACTGTGGTTTTGATCCTAGCGCTTCCTCAATGCACCTTGGCAATTATGTCATGATTTCTTTATTAAAGAGATTCCAATTATATGGGCATAAAGTCATTGCCCTAGTTGGAGGTGCAACCGGAATGATCGGAGATCCTTCTGGAAAAAGCAAGGAAAGAAATCTCCAAAATGAAGATACTTTAAAAGCCAATACAGAATCGATTAAGAACCAATTAGAAAGATATATCGATTTGAGCAATGAAGATAAAGGCATGGTTGTTTCTAATTATGATTGGTTAGGACATATGAGCGTTATCGATTTCCTTCGTGATTATGGAAAATTCTTCTCTATTAACTATATGTTATCGAAAGAAATCGTTAAATCTAGATTAGAAGCTGGGATTTCTTTTACTGAATTCTCTTATCAAATACTCCAATCAATCGATTTCTATTTCCTCCATCATAAATATGGAGTCAATATCCAATTAGGCGGGAATGACCAGTGGGGTAATTTGACTTCTGGACTAGAATTAATTAGGAAAATCGATGGAGAAAACGAGACTGCTGAAGTCATGACTGCCCATTTGATTTTAAGAAGTGATGGCAAGAAGTTTGGAAAATCAGAAAAAGGAGCCCTTTTTCTTGATAGAAATTTAACCTCTCCATACGCTTTATATCAATATTTCATGAATGTAACTGATGAAGATGCGATTAGATTCCTTAAGATATTCTCTTTCTTAAGCAAAGATGAAATAGAAAAAGTCGCTGCCGAGCATTTCGCTTCTCCAGGTGCTAGAATCGGACAAAAGAAAGTTGCATATGAAGTAACTAAGGATATTCATGGCGAAGAAGCTGCCTTAGAGGCTATAAAGATGAGCGAAGCTTTATTCTCTGGGGATGTTGCTTCCTTAAAAGAAAACGAGATTATTGAATTATTCGGTGAATTCAAGAAGCCTGTTGAAGGTGAAATGAAATTAGAAGACTTAATAATCAATCTAGGATTAGCAACTTCTAAACGTGAAGCTAGGACATTTATCACTGGCAATTCAGTTTCAATAAATGGAACTAAGCATACTGATCCAAAATGAAATGATTAATTCTTCTCTTGCCTTATTTAACAAATACCTAGTAGT
>DAVZIW010000086.1:0-6779 GCA_052273085.1 Candidatus Alloenteromonas sp. | reverse complement strand
TCTTTAAAGCAATGTATGTTGAATAGCTAGAAGCTACATCAACCGTGCCTGAGCGAAGTGAATATTCTTGTTCCCCTCCATAAACCAATGGAACAAATTGAACTTTCTTTTTATAGACTAGGCATCCATTGCCTTTGACTCCCCCAATTTTATGGGCAGAAAAGGAAAATATATCAAATATAGAATAATCTAGATCTATTTTTCCTATAGCCTGGGTCAAGTCCGAATGGAAGAAACATTTAGGATAAGATTTAACTATATTAGCAATCTCTTTTACAGGATTTATTGCACCCGTTTCGTTATTTACTCCCATGATGGATACTAAAATAACATCATTTCCCATCATGGATTTAAAGGCATCTAAGTCAATTTCCCCATCATCTTTTAAAGGAACATAATCGACTTTGAATCCAAATAATTCCTTCATTTGAATTAATGGGTTCAATATAGATGGGTGTTCTCCTAAAGAAGTAATAATCCTATTGCCCCTATTCTTATATTTAAATGGGATGCCTTTTAAAACAAGGTTATTAGCTTCTGTGGCACTAGAAGTAAAAATAAGATTATCGACTTTATCGACATTTAATAAAGACAAGATTCCATTTCTAGCTTCTTCTAGTAGCTTCTTACTTTCATACCCATAAAAATGAAGGCTAGAAGGATTTCCAAAATGATTGGTATTGATATCTTTATAAACTTCTAGGACCGATTCAAAAGGAGCGCTTGTTGCGCAATAATCCAAATAAATCATAATTATTCACCCGCAATGCGCTTTAAGACGGCATTGGTTTCGTCATAAGCTTTCTTGAATTCGCCAGAGAAATAAAATCCTTCGGCTTGTTTCAAGGTGGCATCTATTTCGCCTAGATGTCTTCTATCCCTATTGGCAAATAGAATAGAACCATTGGCCATAAGCATTTGTTGATAATCTTCTTTTGTAGAATTGAATACGGATTCCCCTACTTGGTTCAATTCGTTTTCGAGTTGATTAATAACAGCAACATCAATTGGGAGATTATTTAATTTAGTATAGATTTGGTTAAGCAAGTCATAACATCTATCAATATCAGGCTGGTATTTCTTATTTAATGCAGGAATATCAATTAAACGAAGATAATATTCAGCATCCTTCATCTTTGTATCGAAAGTCGAAACACTATTGAAGGCAACTTCAGAATCATTCTTTAAAGATAATAGGTATCTATCAAAATCATCGATAGCCTGGCTAGTCGAATTAGATTCATCATTAAGTAAATTCATCTTCTCGACTAGAATTGTATATGGTTGCTTAGTAACTGAATGGATAAATGTATCAAGGCTACGTTTTGTAGCACCTGCCTTATTTACTAAAACTTTAATGGCCCCGATTTTTGCATTTTCTTCTTCTGAAATTACATAGATTTTTTTAACTTCAGGAAGAGAATTACATAAACGGATATATTTCTTATCTATTGAATTTGCATAGGAATAAACCTTATCGCAATCGCTTTCAAATGATACCCTAGCATCTTTTTCCTTTTCGAAAGAATTGAAATAATCATCGATTTGGGCAAGCATGCCATCTAATCTTTCATTAACTCCATCGAGTTCGAATTTCTGAACGGAATTAGTAAGGATATTTAATTCCCTTCTCATGTCTTCGATATTTCCTTTAACAAGTAAATGGTGTAAAGGATATCCAGAAGAGAGAAGTTCTTCATATTTATTTTCTAAGGAAGCAAGTTTTTCTGGGATTACGCTTTGGATAGTAACGCAGATATTTGGCATTTCCTTGATAGCATTAGCTAATTCTTTTAAGACTTTTGAAATCTCAGGAAGTCTATTATTAGCATCTTCGTATTGGGCGGATTCAACATATGATTCAAAGTCTTTGAATCTATCATCTAGCTTATTGAATACAGTTTCAAATGAAGGGGCAACTAAAGTCAAATCAGCTTGCTTTACATAATAATCTTGCTTAATTTTCCTAAGTTCTTCCTTGAGCATCAAAGACTTTTGACGGCATTCTTCTTCTGGCTTAATGACTACTAAAAGATCGCTATTTAAGGAATTTACTTCATCATCATAAGAATCAATTACTTCTTTAGCCTTCGGAAGTGCGGCTTTTAAGGCTTTATAATCACGGTCACTTAATAAATCCTTAAGATCATTAATTGCTGTTTGGGCACTTGCGTCCCCTTTATCGCGGATATCCTTAAACCTTTTATTGAAGGTCATATGGGTATTTACATATAGAAGATTAGTTAAGGAAATAATCTCGATACGCTTAACATATTGGGAATCCTGCCCAAACAAAAGAGCGTGGAGATATTCAAATCTTCTAGATAATTCCCTGACTTGTTTTTTATAACGAAGCCCAGAGAAGAAAAGGAAATAAACTAATATCCCAATTAAGGCGGCTCCGCATATTGAGCCAATTACGATTCCTACGATTGCAGGTGTAGATAAATAAATGTTTGTCTTCATATGATATATATCATATCACTAGGAACGTTATATATTCGAGATGGAAAATTAAAAATTATAGATTTTTACATATAAAACTGATTTTTAGGTAAATACGAGTATACTAATCAAGGACAAAAGGAAGCATTGAAGATGGAACAAGAAAAGCAAATTACATTCCTAACGGATTTCTTCGGGGTAATCGTAGATGAGATGGGTCCTCAATTTTTCAAGAATCACTTTAAAGAAGAAGGTGCAGTCATTAAAGATAGATATTTTAATAAAGTCGATATAGGCGAGATTAGCTTCGACGAAGTATTAAGAATGATTGCTAAAGACTACGATTATAAATATGAAGATGTCAGGGATGAGTTCTATTCTTTACTTAGATTAAAACCAAAAACAGTCGAGTTATTAAAACAAATAAAAAAGAAGGCAAATGTAGTCTTATGTAGCAATGCCGGAGAGCATTTGGTTGAGGACATTATATCAAAATTCAACCTTTCCCCTATTTTTGATAAGGTCTTTATTTCCTATAAATACCATATGGCTAAACCGGATTTGAATTTCTTTTTGCTAGCCAAAAATTCTTTCCCAAATTCAAAGGCTTATTACATGCTAGATGACAACATAAAAAACCTAGAAAATCTAACGAAAATCGATATACGTCCCCTTCATTTTGTATCTGAAAATCAATTAGAAAAAGATTTATTAAATTTAGATTTGCTTTAATTAAAATAGTATTTTTCTTTTCAAGAATTATTTTTCCCTTTAAAATTTTCTTCCCTAAGGAGGGAAACACATGAAAAGAAAAGCAATATTATTATGCCTAAGCCTTGCGACCTTGACTGCCTGCTCTTTTAACTCCAATTCTGGCTCAGGCAAAACTACTGATTCGACAGTAACCACCTCAAATATCGATAGTGAAGAAAATAAAGTTTTCTCTCTAAAGGATTATTTTTCGTTAGTTGGAGAAACTCCAATTGCAAATAATGTAGTTGAAATTGGTAAAGAAGGACATAAATTCGATTATTGTTTCAATAACGTTAGTTTTGATTCCGCTACATCTAGTCTAAAAATCGAAAAGAACGGAAGTATTTTCAATATCGATGGTTTTATTGGAATTAGCCAAATAAAGATTTCCTATCAAAGTAACGCCAATTCAAAAATCGAACTTACTAGAATGGAAAACAATGTTGAAAAAACTGAAACTCAAATTCTTTCTTCTAGTCTAGATTCCTTTAGCGAAATCACTCTTGCAGTAGCGTCTAATCCAACCAAATTGAAGTTAATTGCAAATGGTGTTTTATATATCAAAACACTAGAAATCGAATACACGGGTCAACTAGATTTATCTAATCACGCATCAAAAGTAACATTGAATAGATTAAAGGAAGCATATCAAGTAGGTGAAACTTTTGATCTTGCAAATGGAGTAAGTGCAACCGCTATTTTATCATCTTCTTCTCCACTTCTAGTCCATGATGAAACTGGCATTAATGGATATAGATTAATTGCTAAAGATGAATCAAATAAAGAAATTGATTTATCTACTCCTTTTGAAAAAGAAGGGACTATAACAATAGAAGCTAGATATAGAAGCCTAACTTCTAATCAAATACAAATCAAAATCAATCCAAAAGCAATTGTTTTGGCTACTTCTATTTCTTTAACTCCAGCTGAAAAAACAATCTCAGTTGGACAAGAATTCACTTTAATGGCAACAATCGCTCCAGAAAATACTACCGATAAAACAGTTACATATGTTTCTAAAAATAGTGAAGTTGCTACAGTTACTAGCAATGGAGTTGTTAAAGGAATTAAAGAAGGGACTACCACGATTGAAGCAACTTGTAATAACGTAAAAGCAACTTCTACTGTAACTGTTACCAATAGTAAAGGTTATTACATCGGTTCTACTAAGCGTGATGTAAGTGTCATCGATCCTTATTATGCTCCTTCTAAAGGAAACCAAAAGTTACTATTTATACCTATAAGTATTAAGAATGCTAAATACACTTGGTCTCAAGCATATCTAGATAATATAGAATCAAATATAGCTACCATTGCCCATTATTACGCGAAAGCTTCTTTCAATAAATTAAGCCTAACTGGTGGAATTGCCGGTTCTATGAGCAAGATGTTTTCTTCTAACTATACCGAATCGGATTTTGATGGCGATGCAGGGTATGAAAGATTAGTTGAAGTCATGAATGCTTCCGTCAATTGGGTGGCTACAAATTTCAAAGACATCAATCTTTCTGATTACGATACAAATAAGGATGGGTATCTAGATTCAGTCCATTTTGTATTTAATGGATATACAGATGAATGGGGCAAGGCTTTATGGCCACATATGTCTACTTTAGACAATAACCCTGGTTCGTCCACCCCTACAATTAGATCTTATTCGGCTACTTCGATTGGATTTATTGATGATGCCTATACGACAATCCATGAGCAAGGACATATCTTTGGATTAGAAGATTATTATGATTATGCAGAAGGATCAACTTTCTCCTTACTAGGTGGAGCCGATATGCAAGATCACAATATGTTTGACTGGAACTCTTTCTCTAAATTTGAAATGGGTTGGGTCAATCCTTATGTAATTGATGGAACTAGGGATGAAGTTACTTTAAAGATTAATCCTGCTTCTAGTAGCGGAGATTGCATCCTTATTTCCCCAAGTTGGAACGGTACTGCTTTTGATGAATATATCCTTCTTGAATTATTCACTAAAGTTGGTAATAACACTAAAGACTGGAATACCTGGACTACCCATTACAATGGCTTGGGCGTAGGTGGAATTAGACTCTACCATGTCGATGCAAGGTTGTGGGGATATAACAGTGCCAATACATTTAATAACGGAGGTTTCGTTGACGATATTGATTCAAATAAATATAACTATCTGCAACTAGCAAATCATAACACTTCAAATAACACTGATTACGCTACTACAAAACCTTCAGTAATTGCTAATAAGGGCTACCATTTATTACAGTTAATCCAAGCCTCCAATAAGAATACTTTTGAGACACTTTCAAAAACAACTCCTGCATCTCATTTACTTTGTGCAGCAGACCTATTCTATACAGGTAATAAATTCTCAATTGGAGAATATTCAGGCTACACCGATTATGGAGACAAGTTCTTCAAAAATAGGACTACATTAAATAATGGAAAGAAGTTCCCATATGTAATTAGTTTTGATAAGGTTACTACCACTGAAGCTACTATCACTATCAAAAAGATTGCCTAATTTACTGGAAACAAATAACGGTATAATTCAATAGGCGAAAATAGAGTTTGACACAGACTTATATTAATAATATAATCACACTCGCGAAAGCAGCAGGTTTTTACTCTTTTGTCTGACGTCGATAAATTAAACAAGTAAGCAAGGCTACGTTGCTGAAAGGAAACTTCGACACCCGGAAAGATGGAAAAGACTTCCTAACTTGCTAACGCAAAGAAAGGAGACATTAAATATGTCAAGATACACAGATTCAACGTGGAAAAAATCACGCCATCTCGGTTTTTCAGTTCTCGAAACCGGTGATGAACTCAAGAAGAGACAAACTGGCCCAGGACAACACGGCGCCGATAGAAAGAGGAAATCCTCTGAATACGGAATCCAACTTTTGGAAAAACAAAAGCTTCGCACTCTTTACGGAGTCAACGAAAGACAATTCCGCCGTTTATTCACCCTTGCTTTAAAGGAACCAACAGTCACTGGTTTAGCTTTCTTCAGAATTCTTGAATCCAGGCTTGATAACCTCGTTTATCGTATGGGTTTTGCTCGTACCCGTGCTGGTGCTAGACAATTAGTCAACCATGGACATATCTTAGTCAATGGCAAAAAGTGCGATATCCCATCCGCTTTATGCAATGTTGGCGACGTTATTTCATTAAAGGAAACTAGCCCACTTAAATGTGTCAAGGAAGCCATGGACTCCAAGCCAGCCACTGTTCCATATGTAATAGTCGATGCCGAGAAGTTCCAAGGTACATTCGCTAGACTTCCAGAACGTAACGAATTAGCTCTTGAAATCAACGAATCCGCTATCATCGAATACTATAACAGAAAGTTATAATCATCTTGATGCTAGGCCAGGCAGCAATGCCTGGCTTTTTCTTTTGCAAAAATAAAAAGCAGGTTGCCCTGCTTAATTAATTTATTTTGTTATTAGAATTCACCTAAGGCGTAATTTTTCTTTCCTCTTTTAACTACTAGGTATTTGTTAAATAAGGCAAGAGAAGAATTAATCATTTCATTTGGATCAGTATGCTTAGTTCCATTTATTGAAACTGAATTGCCAGTGATAAAT
>DAVZIW010000085.1:0-6897 GCA_052273085.1 Candidatus Alloenteromonas sp. | reverse complement strand
TTCAAGTAATTTTGTTACTCTTTCTTTAATTTGCTTCTTTGGCATCTTTTGCAGGCTTAGAGATATCAAATCCATAGATAGAAGCCATTTCCTTAATTTGCTTAAGGGCTTTAATCTGCATGGAGATTTCTTCTCTTTCCTTGACGATATCTTCGCACATTTCTCCATCATCGGTAAGTGCTAAGTCTTCCTTCTTCTTTTCGATAAGGTAATCGATACCATATAAGGCAATACGTCTATAGTCACCGACGATTCTTCCTCTTCCATAAGTATCTGGAAGACCGGTGATTATCTTATTGTGACGGCAGTGGAGTATTTCTGGTGTATAGGCATCAAAAACTCCATCGTTATGGGTTTTGTGATAGGTAGTGAAAATCTTATGTAATTCTGGATTTGGGGTATATCCATAAGTCTTAAGACTTTCTTCTGCCATCTTGATACCACCATAAGGCATGAAAGCTCTTTTAAGTGGCTTATCAGTTTGTAATCCGACGACGACTTCTTTATCTTTATCTAGATAGCCAGGGCCATAGCTAGTTAAAGAAGAGACGACGTCTTCCTCCATATCAAGTACTCCGCCATTTTCTCTTTCTTTCTTTTGGAGTTCTTGTAATTTTGCCCATAAGGCAGATGTATTTTCGCTTGGTCCTTCTAAGAAAGATTCATCTCCATCATAAGGAGTGTAGTTAGAGACGATGAAGTCTCTTACATCGATGTCTTCTTTCCATTTGGAACCTTTGAATGTATCGTAGTATTCTTCATTGATCATAATTGATTTTTCCTCCTGCTTTTTGCGTGGGTAGTATAACAAAATAAGTAGCATCAAGTCTAAGGATTTGCTCTTGAAAGGTAGATTAACTTTATTGAAAACGCTTACATTGATTATAGAGGTGTTTATTACTCTTATAAATTCTACATTTTTCCTTTTTAGGTAAATGGATATTGATACTTAAAATTAATAGCAATATCATTTTTTAATGAACAAAAAAAGGGGATTTATGAAAATCAAAAAATTAATTTTATTGGGTCTAGCTTCTTTTGGCCTATTTAGCTGCGGAGAAGTTGAATCTTCATCTAAAGAGTTTGGCAATGAATGCATCCTGCTTTCTAAAACTATTTCTACTAATCAAGTTGAAGGAAGCGTTTATAATCTTGAAGGCAATTCCTATTTCAAATGGAATGGGGCTTTATTTAAAATCAATCCTAAGAAAGTTGATAACGGGATTAACGTTTTGGGCACGGATATCTATATGGACGATAAGTTGCTAAGTGAAAATGAAATCGATTCTAATCTATTTATAAATAATAAGGATTGTATCGGGACTATCACCTATGCGAATGGCTCCTATTGCAATGATGACATTGATTTATTAGAAGCCCCTTATCTTTCATCATTATATTTTGGGGAACATAAGGTTAATAATTTGGAACCTGAATCTTCTAAAATCTATTCCTTTGTTGTTGAAGGGGAGATGAAGATAATTTCTGATAATGAAGGATATTTCACCTATAAGGGAATACTTTATAAGATTGGTACATATACATCTTTAACATACAAGAACGTTACGTTAGACAGTAATAAATTAACTACCTACGAAGGACTAGATAAATCAATAGGAAAAGGGAGAATATGTTTAAGTAGCACCGGTTCAATTCATAGTGAAACGAATATTTCCACCCCATATTTGTCAATTGTTAGCGTTAACTAGCATAAAAATGGGAAAATTCGAAAAAAGTTCTTGCTACTAGTAGGGGTTCTTACTATAATCATCAAGCCGAAAGAGTTTGTAGCGAGCTTATCGGCTTACCGCCCTCATAGTTCAGCGGTAGAACGGATCCATGGTAAGGATCAGACCTCTTTTCGACTAAGGGTGAGGGCACCAAATGAAAATTAGGCTTAACCGATGGTTAGGCTTTTTTCTTATATATTAGCAATAGTTTTCTTAACATAATTTTTGTAAAATAATCCCATGGAAAATAAAATCAATCACTTAAGAATAAGAATGCTTTCTGAAGCAACTTCGGTTGAAGGGCAAGGAGTCGGCAGCGCTTATCTAGAACAAGTAAGCCTAGTAAAAGAAAATAAGGATGTATTTACAGTCCTGGAGAAAAAAGATAAAGGAAAGGCTGATATATATCATGTACATACAGTTAATCCTAAATTCTATATCAGGATGAATAAGCATCATGTAAATGTCATCTATGTCCATTTCTTGCCAACTACCTTGGATGGATCGATTCACTTACCTAAATTTGCTTTCAATATATTTAAGAAATATGTCATCGCGACTTATAAAAAAGCCGATGAAATCGTTGTAGTTAACCCAATTTTTATTAAGCCTTTAGTAGAACTTGGGATGAAAGAAGAAAACATAACCTATATCCCAAATTATGTTTCCCCAACGCAGTTCCATCCTCTTTCGAAAGAAGAAAAGGATAAGATAAGGGATAAATATAATATAGATAAAGATAAATTCGTTACGATTGGAGTAGGGCAAGTCCAGACTAGAAAAGGGGTATTAGATTTTGTTGAAGTTGCAAAAGATAACCCCGACAAGATGTTTGTCTGGGCAGGGGGATTTAGTTTTGGAAAATTAACAGACGGCTATGAACAACTTAAAAAAGTCATGGATAATCCTCCTAGTAACGTTAGATTCCTAGGGATAATCCCAAGGAAGCAAATGAATGAGATTTTCAATATGGCGGATTTATTATTCATGCCTTCTTATAATGAATTATTCCCAATGTCAATATTAGAAGCCGCTTCGACAAAAACCCCATTCCTACTAAGGGATTTAGATTTGTATAAAGACATTTTATTCAATGATTATCTAGTAGGGGATGATGTTGCTTCCTTTTCTGTGGTAATTAAAAAACTTGCAACTGACAACTCTTTTTATAACGAAGCAGTTAATAAAAGCGAGAAGATATCTTCATATTACTGTAAAGATAATGTATCTAAATTGTGGCGAGAATATTATTTTAGGATTTATAATAAATGGGCTAAATGCAAAAAGAAGAAACTTATTAAGCCCTTAAAGGAGAACAATTAATTATGAAAATTGCTATATCGGCCGAATCTACAATCGATTTACCAAAGGAACTTCTAGCCAAATATGATATCCATACCCTCCCATTTACCTTGGTTATGGGTGAAAGGCAAGGGTTAGATGGAGAAATCAAGCCTGAAGATCTTTATGAATATACCGAGAAAACTGGCACTTTGCCTCATACAGCCGCGGTTAATGAATATCAATATAGTGAACACTTCACCACCCTTTTAAAAGAATATGATCATATAATCCATTTCTGTTTATCTAGTGAGATATCTTGCGCTTGCCTTAATGCTAGAAATGCTGCTGCCAAATTAGATAATAAAGTCGATGTCATCGATACTAGATCCCTTTCAACCGGTATTGCTCTTCAAGCTATATATGCTTCTTTATTAGCTAAAAATAACCACACCCCAGAAGAAATAGTTAATTTATTAAAAGAAAGAATCCCATATGATCAAACTTCTTTCTCCCTTGAATCAGTTAATTATCTATATAAAGGTGGAAGATGCTCCTATTTAAAGATGCTTGGTGCCAATATATTAAAAATCAAACCTGCTATCTATGTTAATGATGGAAAGATGGGAGTAGGGGGCAAATATAGAGGCAACATGCTTAAAGCTGTCATGGGTTATGTGGAAGATACATTAGCTAAATACAATAACCCTGACCATAGCCGTGTATTTATTACTTATTCGACTGCTCCAGATGAAGTTGTTGCTGCAGTTAG
Organism: Candidatus Alloenteromonas sp.; assembly: GCA_052273085.1. Taxonomy (GTDB): domain Bacteria; phylum Bacillota_I; class Bacilli_A; order RFN20; family CAG-826; genus Alloenteromonas. The sequence goes on along the minus strand of DAVZIW010000085.1, from coordinate 3,114 downwards.
AGAAAGACTAGAAAAAGAAGGATTCAAGGAAATAATTCCTACAACTGCCGGTGCTACTATTTCTTGCCACTGCGGTCCTCATTGCCTTGGAATACTTTATTTCAATGATGGCGATAGTCACGTTGAATAATCAATCTAGATATTTTGCCCTTCCTAAGTGAGGGGCTTTTTTTTATTAAAGAGACTTTTTGATAAGTTTTAGATTTTTGTTATGTCATATTTTGTTTAAAGAAATCTAGAAAATACTTAAACAAAAATTGACATATGGCCTAAAACACTTGCTCTAAATAAAAATACATTTTCCTATCTAGTAAGATGACTTTTATAGGAGTAAAATAATAAGTTAAAAAAGAAATAGTTCCGTATTTATCGAATGTTTTAGAATTTTAATTATACTTTAGATCAAGCATGAAGTATATATTTTTCTATTTGATAGCGCTTTCAAAAAAATAGTTCTTTTCTTTGCAAATAAATGTCTTACATTGTAATGATGGTTAGAATAGAAATGGCGAGAGGAATTAAATTCAACCTTAAACCAAATCTAGTATAACTTCGGCTTATAGGCCTGAAAGGATATGACATGAAGAAAGTCAATAAATTCTTCCTACTCGGCGGACTCCTTAGTGTAGCCGCTATCGCTGCTTCTTGTGGCAGCAATTCAACTGAATCTGGTGAAGAAAAAGAAACCATCAAAATCCAATTCGTTCCTTCTAATTCTCCAGAAAAATTAGCAACCCTAGCCAAAAAGATGGCTCCTCTTCTTGAAAAGATCGAACCAAATTACAAGTTCTCAATTACTACTGGTACCAATTATGCTGCAACTACAACTGCTTTATTAGCTGACCAAATCGATATCGGATTCCTTACTGCTTCTGGTTATGCCGAAGTTACCCTAAAAAATCCAGGAAAAGTCGAAGTTTTAGTCACTTCCGTCCGTGATGGATATCAAGTTCAAAAAGATTACAAGACCGAAGCTGATCAAAGAAAGGCTATGAACGGCGAAGTCGAAGGTTATGAATACCTTGGACAACAATCCACCGAACAAGTCAACTGGTATACTTCCCAATTAGTCGTCAGAAGTGAAGACTACGTTGATGCTAACAATGATGGCAAGATTGATATTCTTGATATGGCTGGCAAGACTGTTGGCCGTATGGGGAATACTTCCGGTGCTGGATATTTACGTCCGTTAAAATATCTTGCTGACCACGGTATGTCCATGGTTGACAAGATCACCAATGCAAAAACCCAAATCAAAGGTATCGATTATGGCGAATCCGGTTATTCCGCTGCTTGCGAAGCCATGATGAGTGGCAAAGTTGCTGGATTCTGGGGATATACCGATGTTAGATATTCTAACTTCTATTCCAAATCCGATTCTGCCCATTATCAAGATAAGAGATTATTCACCGATTATAAAGTAATGGCTATCACCGATGGAATCTATAACGATACCATCTCTGCTAGAAGCAACTTATCCCAAGAAAAGAAAGACGCAGTTGTCCATGCCTTCAAGGAATTATCCAAAGATGGCAATAAGAAGGAAGAAGGAACTGGCGCCTATTATCTATATAACCTTTATTCACATACTGGTTATACCGATGCAAAAGATTCTGATTTCGATGGTGAAAGATCCTTCTATCAATATTGTGTCGACAATAGCCTTATCTAATTTAAATTAATCCTCTACTGGGGGAGCTAACTGGCTCCCCCTTTTCCTAGATATAGACGGAGAAAAAACAATGATCGAATTTAAAAACGTTACCAAAACCTATCCAAACGGATTCACTGCCTTAAAAAATATCAATCTTACTATAAAAGATGGCGAATTTGTCTGCATTATTGGCCTTTCCGGGGCTGGTAAATCTACCCTTATCAGGACAATAAACAAGATGCATCCAATTAGTGAGGGTGAACTTTATGTCGATAATAAAGACATATCAAAAGCCAAAGGCAAGGAATTAAGGGAAATAAGACGTCATATAGGGATGATTTTCCAATCATTTAATTTGGTAAAGCGTTCTAGTGTCTATAAAAATGTATTGTCTGGAAGAGTTGGATACCATAATACATTTTCTTGTCTTTTCTCCATTTATAGCAAAGAAGAGAAGATGCTTGCCTTAAGATGTCTAGATAAACTAGGAATATTAGACAAAGCCTATACTAGGGCAGACCAACTTAGTGGTGGTCAACAACAAAGAGTTGCACTTGCTAGGGCACTTTGCCAGCAACCTCAACTCATTTTAGCAGATGAACCGGTTGCTTCTCTTGATCCTATAACAACTTTATCGGTCATGGATGATTTCAAGCGAATCAACCAAGAAGAAGGCATTACGATAGTTGCTAATATGCATCACGTTGACTTGGCTATTAAATATGCGACTAGGATAATCGGCATCAAAGCTGGTGAAATTGTTTTTGATGGTCCAAAAGAAGAAGTAACTGACGATGTACTTCTAAAGATTTATGGACGTGCTTTAAAACGCGAAGAGAAACTCGGGGTGGAAGAACATGAAAAAGCAGCAAAATAATTCTTCCAAAAACCCAATTTCAGCTTATTTTGCTTCCCCTAAATTTGATAAAGTCAGGGCTTTTTTCCATAAAGTTAGGTATAAGCAAGTAAGAGTTACTTTTACTGACGGCAAGGAAGATAAGATAATCGAAAAGAAGAGGCCATTAGGAGTGTATGTAGCTCTTATTGCTATCTTAACTTTATTTATACTCTGCGCTTCTTTTACCAAATTAGATTCAACTGTAAGAATTAGATGGGATAAGATTCCTGAAATCGTATCGCAGTTATTTACTCCTTCAAAATGGAGCCTAAAAACCAAAGATGCCTGGTGGGATTATTTATTCAATGTTGCCTGCAAACGTATTTGGGAAACTGTCGAAATGGTATTTATCGCGACTGTATTAGGTACTTTGCTAGCAGTTCCATTTTATTTACTTGCATCAAATAATGTTACCAAAAACAAACCAGTAAATATCGTTGTCAGGGTAATTATTAATATTATTAGAACTATTCCTACATTCGTTTTAGCCATTATCGGGGCTATATTCTATGGATATAACAATACGGCTGGTATATTTGCCATGACCATATTCACCTTCGGG
>DAVZIW010000084.1:0-7133 GCA_052273085.1 Candidatus Alloenteromonas sp. | reverse complement strand
GAAAACTATTAAAAGAGATATATATTTAAATAAATTAATTAGAAGGAAAAATAACGGATCAATTAAAATAATCACCGGTATCCGTAGATGTGGTAAAAGTTATTTACTATTTAATTTATATTATAATTATTTGTTGTCGATTGGACTAGAAAAGAAAAATATTATCGCATTATCACTAGATGATGATTTTAATAGAGAATATCGAAATCCAGATAAATTAAGAGATTATATATATGAAAGAATTATAGATGATAATGAACAATATTATGTTTTGCTAGATGAAGTTCAATTCGCTATAAGTAAAGAAGAGATTAATTCTAATGAACCATTAAGAATTTATGGTATTTTGAATGGCTTATCAAGAAAAAATAACGTAGATATATATGTTACTGGAAGTAATTCTAGATTCTTATCATCTGATATAATGAGCGAATTTAGAGGGAGAGGAGATGAGGTTAGAATTTACCCACTTTCCTTTAAGGAGTTTTATCAGGCAAGTATTTTAGATAAATATGATGCCTTTGATGAGTACCAAAGATATGGAGGACTTCCTATGCTTCTAAATAAGGAAACTGAAGAAGAAAAGGAAGCTTATTTGAATGATGTTTTAAAAAACACTTACATTAAAGATGTTATTGAAAGACATGAATTAAGAGGAAATACAGTAATTGATGATGTTGTTAATGTGTTAGCTTCTGCCATTGGATCATTAACAAATCCATATAAGCTTGCCAACACCTTTAAATCTAATGGTATCAATGTAAGTGATATAACAATTTCTTTATATTTAGACTATCTTATGGATGCTTTTATAATATCTAGAGCTAAACGATTTAATATAAAAGGAAGGAAATATATAAATACGCCATATAAATATTATTTTACTGATTTAGGCATAAGAAATAGCAAACTTGGTTTTGCTCAAATGGAGCCAACTCATATAATGGAAAATATTATTTATAATGAACTTCTAATTAGAGGGTATAATGTTGATGTTGGAATTGTAGAACATGTTATTGCAAATGATAATGGTAAAAGGCAAAATGAACAACTAGAGGTTGATTTTGTATGCAATAAATATAGTGAGTTAATTTATATACAATCAGCATTTTCATTACCAGATGAAGAAAAAATGAGACAGGAATGTGCTTCATTAGATAGAATTAATGATTCATTTAAAAAAGTTATTATTACTATGGATAGAACTAAACCTTGGAGAAATGAGAAAGGCTACTTAATTCTAAATTTATTCGATTTCTTATTAGATGAAAATAGCCTAAAACAATAGAAATCTTTGCATCATATATTGAATTAGAACAAGTAAATTGCTTCAAGGAGATTAAAGATTTAGATAACGCAAGCAATTGACAGGAGGCACAATGCCGAAAGATTGCACTAGCCAACAAAAAGGTAGACACAACATTTCAGGTTTTAGACCCTTGCTTCTTGTAGTAGGCATCCTTGTTTGCTTTTGGGTCATGTATTTCAAGGAACACGCAGGACTCCTTTCGTTGAAGAACAGTGTGTATTCGTCTATTTCCGCGGTTGCCTTTTCCTTTGGTGTCAGGTGGAAGTCGGCGAACATTTCGATCTTGATCCAGCCATTTATCGATTCCATGGCCACATTGTCCGTCTATTTTTAATACAAGTGTGTCTACTTTTATGCTACCGGTTCACCATTTGTTGAAACGGCTCTGCCAAATAATGTTTTTCACCTATTTTCTAAAAAATAAAATAAAAAATATTGATATAATTTATCTTATGTTTACTATTTTTTAGCAAAAATTGGAGAACAAAATGAAAAACAACTTACTTCTAATCCCAGCTGCTATTCTTCTTGGCGCTTGTAGTACTAATCCAAATTCAAGTTTGCCATCGACGGAAGCAAGCTCAACCCCATCAACTGGAGATGTCGTTTTAAGCGACGAGTCTACAAACATCACTCAAACTACAACAGGAAATGGATTAAATGCTTTCCTAGCTTCTATTGGAAAGAATTCAACTGTCAACGCTACTATTAAAGAAGATGCAGAAACCTCTTCTTTTACTACAGTTTATGATGAAAGTGGTATTGCTACTTATGAAAATGGTACCTTCGTTAGCGGAACTACCTCTACCTCTCAAGGAATAGTGGAATTCATTAAATCTGGAAATTCGTATGAAATTGCAGCAGTGGATTCGCCTGTCGATGATCCTGAATTAATTTATGGAGCTTTGTTTTATTCACCTTATGACCTAGCTTCTTTAGGTGAGTCTATTTGGAACGACGATCTAACTTCTAATAATGAAGATTTATTCTATGTCATTACGGGTTTAGCAAACTTATATTCATATCAAGATTATCTAAATTATGAATCTTCTACAGTTACTTTGACTTTAGGGGAAGAGGCTAAATTAGAAGGCACATTGTCTTTTGATGTTATATTTGAAACTATAACCATTGAATATAGCTTAAGTATCGAAGATATCGGAACTTCAGTTTCGGATGAATTAAATGAATTTAATGCTAATCTAGCAACTATTGTAGCAAAAACAGCTTATTCAGCTGAAGTATTAGCCTTCTTAGGAAGCAATACCTTGCCTTTTGTTGGATTTGGATATGGCTTATATGAAGGTCTTGATGCCGAGTATGGAACTTTAAGCTTAACTGATGTAACCGCGGAAGAAGGCATCTTTGCAACATTTGCAGCCGCTTTAGATACTTCTATTTGGGTCAAAGATACTGATTATTCTGATGAAGAAAATGGGTATCTAGCCTATGCAACTGCTGATCAAAGTTATTTGTTAGACATTTCTTTCTCTAATGATGCCGATTTGGGTGGGTTAGGAATTTATCCAAACGGATATTTCCAAGTTGATGTCTCTTATTTTGCTGAATAAAGACTAAATAAATCTCTTTTCTAAAGGGCCTATATCGATACATGGGTCCTTTATTTTTTATCTTTTTTAGAGAATTTATTAATAAAGAAGGATTCGATTTTATCTGAATACTTATAGGAAATTAAGAATGCTATAACGGCTAATATTCCAATAAGGGCCAAAACTGGTATTCCCCATCCTGAATAAGGGATGAAATTTCCTGACATAAACAATATGGTAGCTAATATAGAAGTGGCCCTAGTTACTATCTGCATGATTAAAAATACAATGAATTTCATTTTTAATATGCCACATACTGAACAAAGCAAATCATCAGGAAAGAAAGGGAAAAGAAAAGCAAAGAACAAGACAACATTTTGCTTATTTTTTGTCTTCTCTAATATGGAATCGACTTTTTCTTTTCCTCCTGCCACCCAATTAACAAAAGGCCTTCCTAATAATCTTCCTAGGTAAAATGCTACTATTGAGCCAATCATCATTCCAATATAGGAATACAAAAAGGATTTCCATACCCCAAATAGATAAGTTCCTGCAACAATTGTAATTGAACCTGGAATCGGTATAAATGAAACCTGCAAGAAAGAAATCAATATGAAAAGGAGTGGAGCCCATATACCGAAAGAAGAAATATATTCCTGCAATTTCTTCTGATTCCTAAGTTCGTTTAATCCGTATTTTGAATAAAAATAATAGGCTATTGCAAACAAAACTAAAATAAGCAGGCCCGAAAGATATAACTTTATTATTGTCTTGTTCTTATCATTTTCCTTCATCTGGCAAGTCTATTTCTTTAACGTCATCTTTAACCATTATGTTTAGATCCTTAGGATTGCAATCGCAATTCGCGGCTTCTTCTAATGGCAATTTGTAATATAGGGCGGTCGCTGTATCTAATAAATTAAAGGATGAATCATATAATTTTGCCTCTCCTTCAAATATTAGCTTTGTAGATTTTGTAATTCTGCCGACTGCAATTAATTTTTCATTATATGGTACTGCCTTATGGTATTTGACTTCTAATTTTAAAGTTACTCCCCATACATTCGGCTCTTTTACCCATATGCCTCTACCGATTGTTTCATCTAGAATTGCAGCAATCATCCCTCCATGAGTCCTATTTGGATAAGATTGATGCTCGCTTCTAAATGAGAATAAACAGACGACCGAATTATCTTCCATATTATAAAAAGAGGCTTTTACACCTAATGGGTTATCTATCCCGCATACAAGGCAATCCTTGCTATTTGATTGTTTAGATATGACTTTCATGTAACTAATATTAATCCAACTTTATTTAATTGGTATAATTATTTTTGATTATGAAAGAACCTTTGGCATTTAGAATGAGACCCAAAACCCTTGAAGAGGTTATTGGTCAAATAGATTTGGTAGGACCCTCCTCCTTCCTATATAAATCAAAGGAAAATGGAACTCCTTTTTCTTTTGTCTTATTTGGCCCACCAGGAACAGGGAAGACTACAATAGCGGAAGCCTATGCAAGAAGTTTAGGTATCCATTATATAAATCTAAACGCGGTTACTTGTTCTAAAAAGGATTTAGAATTAGCTAAAGACGAAGCCAAGATATTTCATCCGTCTATATTGATTGTTGATGAAATCCATAGATTAGATAAAACAAAACAAGATTATCTTCTTCCTTATGTTGAAAACGGCACCTTCTATTTAATTGGGGCGACTACCTCCAATCCATATATATCTTTATCTAGGGCAATTAGGAGTAGATGCAGGATATTAGAAGTAAAAAGCTTGACTGAAGATGATATTGTCGAAGGATTAAATAGAGCGATCGCTTCTAAAGACGGCTTAAATAATGAATCGATATTTAGCAAGGAGTCTTTATCCTATATCGCTAGATTATCTGGTGGGGATATGAGATTTGCCCTTAATTTACTAGATATATCTTCTGTCCAATTCGGGTTAAATAAGAAACATGTAATTAGCCTAGAAGAAGTCGAATCCATTGAAAAAGTCCCTAATATAGCTTCTGATAAAGATGAAGAAGAACATTATGATACAGTCTCTGCTTTGCAAAAAAGCATCAGGGGGTGTGATGTCAATGCCGCTTTATATTATTTAGCCAAACTATGCATATCCAATGATTTGGATTCTATTAAAAGAAGGTTATTAGTAACGGCTTACGAAGATATAGGTTTAGCTAATCCAAATGCAGTGCTTAGATGCCAAATGGCTATTAAAGCAGCAGAAGAAGTTGGATTCCCTGAAGCCATTATTCCTTTAGGAGATGCAGTAGTTGATCTATGCTTATCCCCTCATTCAAAAGCAGGCTGTCTATCTATTGAATCAGCGATGGATTTTGCTTCTAAAACCCCATTAGAAGTAAAAGATTATCTAAAGCTAACTCCTATAAATATGAAAGAAGAAGATAAATATCCTTACGATAGGCCTGATTTATGGGAAAGAATCGAATATCTTCCTGATTCTATTAGGGATAAGAAATTCTATGAGCCTAGCTATAATTCTGCTTACGAAAAAGTACTTAATGCAAATTATGAAAGATTATTAAAACAAGGTAGAACATCATCTTTATCTTGTTTAAAAAAGAGCAAAAAATAATGTAACCGCTTTCTATGTGCTTAACCCTTGATTGATATCAAATTTTGATTATCATTACTGACCCCTTAAGAAAGGGGATGTGCGAAAGGAGTTAAGAGAATATGAAAAAATTAGATGAAAACAATAAGCTAGAAAACCTCGCGAATAAGAAATCGCACAGATTCAATTTCAAAAAATTTACGAGAAATCTAGCTTCTTGCTATGTTGATACTGCATTTGATAACATCAGCCAGTATTAATTAATCAAGTCGAGCCATCGTTAGTTAAAGCGGTGGCTTTTTTACACTTAGAAAATGGGCATAAAAGACAATTTATTGTTTTCCTGGAAATGACAAATAGTTTTTCAAATGACAAACGATGATAAACGATGACAAACAATGACAAAGAATGACAAAAAAATATAACAATGACAAAAAGTTATGGTTTGATACATCTTTCTTTAAAAGTTTGTCCTACCATTTTACATTTCTTTTTGTTGCTCTTTTTTCTTTCTTTTGAAAGGATATACTTTCATTGAGGTTATACATATGGATGGTTTCAAACATTTTGGCGTGATGCTTGATGTATCTAGGAATGGAGTTATGAAAAAGGAAACTCTATTTCCTTTTATCGACTTGATTGCAAGACTAGGCTATGACACTTTAGAACTCTATAGCGAGGACATATATAAACTTAAGGATCGTCCTTATTTTGGCTATATGAGGGGTGCTTATTCAGTTGAAGAAATAAAAGAAATAGACCAATATTGCCTAAGTAAGAATATTGAATTAATCCCATGCATTCAAACTTTGGCACATTTTACTAATCCATCAAAGCAAAAGGATTTTATTCCGATGCTAGATATTGATGATATTTTGATGGTAGATGATCCAAAGACATATGAATTTATTGAAGATATGATTGCTACTGCTAGGGAAGCTTTTTCTTCTAAGCACTTAAATATCGGGATGGATGAAGCCTATAACTTAGGTAGAGGCAATTTCTTAAGAAAGAATGGTTATGAAGACCAAACTAGCATAATGATTCGCCATTTGGATAAAGTATCTAAAATAGCAGAGAAATATGGATTTAGTTGCCACATGTGGGGCGATATGTTCGTACGTATGGTTAATGACGGACATTATTTAGATAAGAAGCCTGATGTGGAAAAACTCAAATCTCAAAATGTCAAATTACCAAAAAATGTTGAACCAGCTTATTGGGATTACGGCGTTAGGGAACAAGAAAACTGCGAATTTTTCCTAGATTATTTTAAGAATTTCAATAGGGATGTCTGGTTTGTAGGAGGGGCATGTTGCTGGAAAGGATATACCCCGACAAACTTAAAATCTTTAGAAAGTATCGAGGTTTCTTTTAAGGCGATGAAGAAATCGCCAGTTTCAAATTACCTAATAACTTTATGGGGGGATGACGGAAGGGAAACTTCTCCTTTTATGGTCTTGCCGATTTTATTTGCCGCGAAAGAATTTGCTAAAGGGAACTTTGACCATCGATTAATTAAAGATAAATTCAAGGAAGAATTAAATTTATTTTTTGATGATTTCCTCCTTTTTGATTCTAGTTCAACCGCCTATAAAAATAATGAAAGATTATTAAATACAGACGGATTAGCTAAATGCCTTCTTTTCCAAGATCCACTTATGGGTTTATTCGATAAAG
>DAVZIW010000083.1:0-7149 GCA_052273085.1 Candidatus Alloenteromonas sp. | reverse complement strand
TTGAAAATACTGCTACCCATACCTGGGTATATGCCTATGATTCAGAAAAGCATTTATGAACATACTACCTGCGAAGGCCATGATACGATGTATAGAAATGAGGTAGAACATACATATAGGTATGAGTCCCAAGATGAATTTAAGCATGGCAAATTTACTGCTTGCGAAGAACATGCTTCCATATTAATTGGCCAATTTGACCATGTATTTGATAATCCGGATTCAACCGATTGTTCTTTATGCGGATATAAAAGGACTTTAGCGGGCAAGGCTAGCTTCAAAACCATTGCCCCTGCAACTTATAGAGGCGAGCCATTAGCTATCCCAACTAATTCTTATCAAATTGAGGCAGGGATTGCTCCTTTGTGTGAAATCCAATACAAAAAGGAAACCGAAGATGCCTCTTCATATACTAATGTAGCCCCAACTGATGCTGGGATTTATGATGTTAGGATCTATAGTAGGGGAAGTTCAACTTATCTAAAAGGAGAACTTGCTACTGCTAAATATGAAATCAAACCACTAGGCGTAATGGTTGGCGCAATTGATTTCTCTGCGCCTGCTCCAAATATGGTTGTTGACTACATTGAATTAATGGAAGTCGAGGCAACTATTCCTGCAACAAATGAAAAAATGACCCTTACTTTATTACTTGACGGAGAGGATTATAGCGTAGCTGGTAGATATCAAGTTCCAGTCGAGAAAATTTCTTTCGATTATTCTAACTTCACGCCTAGATATCCAAATCCAAGTCAAAAAATCGTATCGGTTGTTATCTATGACACTGCAGCCTTATCGGTTACTACCTCAACTAGTGAAGACGATTTTGAAATTGATAACACGCTTCAACAAATCACTATTACCAATGTGCATATTAATGAAGGCACCCTTAGAAGCAATGATATCATCATTGGGACTGGAGCTGATGAATACTTCCCAATGCACGTAAAAACGATGGCATTATCTGCGGGAAGTCAAACTACGCTTGCTACGAAAGGGGATGTAGTTGATATAACTATTCCTTTGGCAGGATACTCTTCAACAAGCTATTTAAGCAAATTAATGGGTAAAACCTTCGTTAAGGCTAATGCCGAAAAACTAGTATTCGGTGAACCTAAGGCAGACGGAAGGAGATATACCAACGGTAGTACAATCAATCTAGATATTCCTGTTGGAGAAAGCATCTATTTCTTGATGGACTTTACGGTTCCTTCCAATGAGCAAAGACAAATCTTTGTAAATCAAGTTTATTACTCTGATAATGGATATGGCGATGCCACTAATAATGTCTATTACATCTATAATCATAGGACTAAGGAAACTACAACCGCCACAGGCCTTGCAACCCTTCTTTTTAGTGGAACTGCAAGCGGAACAGATTACACTTTTGTCTTTAAGAAAAAGAGACTAACTAACGGTAGAGTTGATATTGGACCTTTCTCTTTCAGCTTAGTTGTTAGATAGAAATTAATTTCTTATTTATCCAATTGGATCAGGATAAAGCCTGGTCCTTTTTTCATAGACACACTTGAGTCTTGTTGAATTTACGATAGTATAATGTTGAGTTGTTCGAAAGAACCAGGTTCAACCTAAATGAGGAATAGGAGACTCCTGTCCTCTCCCTAGCAATAGGGATTTTTTCTTTTTACCCCATTTGAAAAAGATAAAATGCAATGCTTACTAGGCAAAATGCTTCCATTTAGTTTATATTCAATGGAATTTAGATATATTTCATCTATAATCTTCTTGCTTGGTACTATCTATGGATAGACTAAAGCAATGGAAGGAAGAAACATGGTACTTGCCATTGATGTTGGTAACACGCTTACTAACCTAGGGTTTTATGACAATTCGTCCCTAGTAAAAGAATTCAAACTGAAAAGCGATTCTAGTTTTACACTTGACCAAATCGAGTCTACCTTAATCAATTTGCTCTCTCCTTACAAGGAAAGGCTTTTTGATGTTGAGGGGGCGATTATATCTTGTGTAGTCCCGATTCTAGAAAAGAAATGGGTCAATGTCATAACTAAATTGTTTAATGTCAAACCATTGACATTAGGCCCTAAGTTAAAAACCGGGATAGCTATTAGGACCGATAATCCAAAAGAAGTGGGATCGGATTTGATTGCAGATTGCGTTGGAGCAAAAGCAAAATATAAATTGCCTGCGATTATAGTTGATCTAGGTACGGCGAATAAAATAATCGCCCTAGATGAAAACGCGACTTTTATTGGTTGTGCGATTGGACCAGGACTAGAAATATCGAAAGAAGCATTAGTTAGTAATGCCGCTTTATTGCCAGAAGTAGATTTTTCAATACCTAAATCTCCAATTGGCAAGAATACGCCTGATTCGATGAATTCGGCCTTTACTTACGGGAACGCTTGCCTAATTAGGGGGATGGCTGACCTTTTTAAAAAAGAATTAAAAGAAGAGCCAAGCCTAATCCTAACTGGAGGATATTCTTCTTTTATCTATCCTCTTTTAAATGAATTCACATTTGACCCAAGCTTACTTCTAGATGGGTTATTTTATCTATATAGCAAAAGGAAATAATTAATATGAATCTAACTATAGTCGGGATAATTCTTTTATCCCTAGTAATAATGCTTACCTTCTTTATCTATCCTAGTTTCCACAATAAGGAAATAGATACATCAAAAAGAATCAAGATGATGGTAATCGATGCCTTCTTCATCGCCTTGATTGTCATCTTCACATTTGTCCCTAATATAGGCTTTATTGCAGTTACCCCATTTATCTCATTTACATTGCTTCATATTCCTGTACTAGTTGGGGCATATCTATTTGGCCCAAAAAGAGGGATGCTATATGGATTTATATTCGGAGTATGTTCATATTTACAGGCTTTGACTGCTGGAAGTGGCTTTAATCTACTATTTGCCTATCCTTGGACCGCCATCCCTCCAAGGCTATTATTTGGCCTAATTGCAGGAATTTGCTTTTCTTTTATAAGGAAACTTCACAAATTATCCCTAAAAGGGATATACTTATCAGCGTTAGCTGTTGTGCTGACTTTTCTTCATACTGCTCTAGTATTTCTAGATCTATATATCTTCTTCCCAGATACTGTTGGAGGATTACTTACCTCTTCTTCCCCAGTAGCAACAGGAACTGCCCTTACCTTCTTTGCTATTATTGGGTTTGGGGCTTTAGGAGAAATGGCTTTAGCAGGTATAATTGTCCCTTCGTTAGGACTAGTTTTGGATAAGGTCATGCCACGATTAGGTAAGTAAAAAGGAGAATATATGCCGAATTTCAAAAAATTAGCAAAAAAATATGAAGAGAATTGCCTTTCTTCATTAGTTGAATTAGTAAGGAAGAAATCTGTCTACGATGAATCTAGCATTTCTAATGATGCTCCTTATGGAAAAGGAGTCAAATCTGGATTAGATTGCCTAGAAAAAATGGCTAATACCATGGGATTTAATACAAGGAATGTCGATGGACATTGCGTTGAGATTAGCTATGGTGAGCAAGGTCCATTAATTGGAATATATGCACACTGCGACGTTGTTCCTGCTTCTGGAAAATGGGATAATCCTCCATTTGAAGGGAAGATAATTGGCGAAGGAAAAGAAAAGAAAGTCATCGGTAGGGGAACTAGCGATGATAAAGGACCTTTAGTAGCAGCCCTATATTCCCTTAAATTATTAAAAGACAATGGACTTATCTCTAATTACAAGGTCCGTCTAGTTGCAGGGGGAGATGAAGAAAGAGGTTCATCTTGTTTGGATTATTATTTTAAAACAAAAAATAACCCTCATTGCGATTATGGCTTTACTCCTGATGCCGATTTCCCTCTTATCTATGCCGAGAAAGGAATCGTCCATGGTTCTTTGACTAAGCTTATTAACTTATCTCCAATTGTTGCAATTGATGGGGGAGTTGCCTCTAATGCAGTGTGTGACAAGATGGTAGTAACTATCCCAACCGATAAGAAATTCCTAAAGAAATTCCTTGATGAAAAAATTAGCGGGGATATTTCTGAAGTTGGGGAAATAATGATTGTTACTTTTAAAGGTAAATCCGCCCATGGCTCTACTCCTGAACTAGGCGAATCTGCGATGGCTAAAGGATTTGCTTTCCTAGGAAGCTACTATAACAACAAGTTCTCGCTAAATTTAGCTAAGGCCATTATCGATACAAGGGGTTCGGTATTCAAAGGAAATGCAACTTCAAAAGAATTGGGCGAATCTACCTATAATTATGGATTAGTCACCTATAATTCTAAAAATGTCTTAACTATCTCGCTTGATTATAGATATGGAGAAGATGCAAATGCAGATGAAGCAGTTAATAACTTATCCAAATTTGTTGATATGACTTTCGTCCCATCTTCAAAATCAGATATTTTGTTATTTGACAAGAAGTCTCCTCTAGTAGCAACTTTAATGAAATCCTATAAGCATATGACCCATAAATTCTTTGATAAGCCAATGGCTATTGGAGGGGGAACATATGCAAAAGAAGCGAAGAATATCGTCGCCTATGGAAGTGCCTTTAAAGGACATCCAGGCAACATCCATTCCCCAAATGAATATATCTATGTAAATGATTTATTCGCCCAGATTGCTATCTATGCCGATGCAATATATAAATTAGGCCAATTGAAGAAATGAGAAGTAGAAGGAAGAAGTGGGCCCTCCCTTTCATAAACGAAAATAAAGATATATTTATCGAAGATTTTGCTTCTAATGAAGACTTTTTCATATCCCCTTTATATCTAGAAATTGGTACAGGAAAGGGTGATTTCATACTTAATATGTCTTTAATCCAAAAAGGACATTATATCGGTATAGAAAAAGATCTTTCCATTGCTGCAATCGCTGGTCGTAAGGTAAAAGAAAATAACAACAAGGATATAAAGCTTATTAATGATGATTTTGATAATGTCTTTGAAGAATTAGCAAAATATAAATTTGATGCGATATATCTAAATTTTTCTGACCCATGGCCTAAATTGAAGCATCATAAAAGAAGGCTCACGTATTCTTCTAGGTTAAATAATATGTCTTCTTTATTAAATAAGGATGGGAAGATATATATAAAAACGGACAATGCAGACTTATTTAGCTTTACATTAGAACAAATCCCATCTACTGATTTAGCTATATTAAGCGAAGACAATGATTATAAATTGCTTGATAATGATGTCGAGACTGAATATGAAAAGCAATTTAGGAGCCTAGGCATCCCAATCCATAGGTTAATATTGACAAAGAAAGGAAATTGATATGTACCATATTTATTCATTCGCTCATAATTCTTCAAAAGTAGTCTCCTTAGTTATTGAAACAGATGTAGTTCCAAATAAGGTCGAATCCATTGATGGGATTAGCTATCTAACTAGGGATAATAAATTAATCGGAGTCAATTTCTTTGATAAGGATTTATCTATTAAAGATTCTGGATTAGAAAAATTCCCATCTAATGAATTGATTGATGAAATTAATGTCTATCTAGTTAACAAGGGATTTCCTAAACTAGATTATGTATCTACTTCTGGATTTATCGTCATGGAAGTAGCTAAAATCGAAGAACATCCATTGAATGCTAAACTAGATATAGTTAGTTTAAAAGATTTAGATAAAGAACATTCGACAGTTACTAGATATAAAAATATCAAAGTAGGCGACCATGTAGTTGCTACTATCGATGGGGCGAGTAGGCTAAATTGCTCCTTATTCGTTTCTAGGGTTGAAAGAAATATCCCAATAGATGTCGAATTGAATTCTCCGTTAGATTTAGGATTGGGGGAAGATTATAAAAATGCCTATATTAGTCAATTACCTATAGGGTCTGATATATTTAAGTAGAGGGTTTATTTATGGAAGAAATAGCAGAAATCACATTAAAAGAACAAGGAAAGATCTCTAGGATTACCGACAAGACATTTAAGCTTGATCCTAGGATTGGGGAAGGCTTTTATAGCGCTTCATATTTCCTTAAATCAAGGAAGATTGTTAAAGAAAACGTCCCTAACCATATAGTTACCGAACAATGGTTCCAACGTGATGATGACATCATGGTTTGTGGACTTGATGAATGTATTGCACTTGTCAAGAAATTCGCAGTTAATCCAGAACAATTAGAAATATTAGCTCTTAATGATGGAGACTTAATCTCTAAAAATGAACCTGTATTAAAAATAACTGGCAAATATGAAGATTTTGGATTTTTGGAATCTCTAATTGATGGGATATTGGCTAGAAGAAGTAGCGTCGCGACCAACACGATGAGGACAGTACGCGCCTTAAGAGGAAAAGCCACTTTCTCAATGGCGGATAGGCAAGATGACTATTTAACCCAGGCAGGAGATGGCTATGCAACTTATGTTGGGGGGATAAAGGCTTTCTCAACTGATGCCCAAGGTAGCTGGGTAAACAAAAAAGGAATGGGGACAATGCCTCATGCCCTGATCCAAATATGTGGTGGAGATGTCATCAAGGCTGCTAGTTTATATGCAAAAACCTTCCCAAATGAAAAAGTAACTGCCTTAATTGACTATAATAACAACGTTACAGTCGATGCGATTAAGCTAGCAAAGGCCCTTGGGCATAAATTGAATGCGATTAGAGTTGATACATCAAAAGCCTTGATTGACCATTATTTTGATGATAAGGATACGAGCGGATTTGATCCACATGGGGTTTGCAAGCAACTTATCTATGCCTTAAGGAATGAGCTTGACAAGAATGGATTCGAATACGTAAAGATAGTCGTTTCCAGCGGATTTGGCCCGGAAAAGATTGACGAATGGACTAAAGAAAATGTTCCTGTTGATATGTATGGAGTTGGTACTTATCTATGCAGGAATACCACCTGTGGCTTCACTGGCGATTTAGTTGAATTAGATGGTAAGCCTGAGGCTAAAGAAGGAAGGCATAACATCCCATCCACTAGGTTAATAAAAGTAGACTTATCATCCTTATAATATATATAGATATAAAGGAAGGAAAAAATGCCTTCCTTTTTCATTGCATCTTAATGTAGAATATATTTGTCAAAGAGGAATAATTTACAAATTTAGGAAAATTTTTACATTTATTTTCATTTATTTACATCTATAATGTTATAGGAGGAAAAAAGAAATATGGACAATTTAAAAGATAGAGTAACTATTTA
>DAVZIW010000082.1:0-7205 GCA_052273085.1 Candidatus Alloenteromonas sp. | reverse complement strand
TAGATTCCAGAAACAAGCCGACCCCACAAAAAAGTGGAGAACCTTTTTATTAATGATAAGAAAAATTAATGATGAACTTTTCAAAGTTCAAATAGTAGGGTTATTATCGTGCCGATTATCTTGAATAATAAAAAGGTCGATGTAAAGTTCATGACTAGTCATTAGATTGTTGATTCTAGATGTAACCTAGGTTACAATCAAAATATGAAAAGTTATAATATTGCTTTAGATGTACAAAGAATTCTTGATTTTTTTGAAATCAATAAAGACTTCTTTCTCGATTCCATCGGTTTATCAAGAATGCAACTTGGACGTCTTTTCAAATGCGAGGACAAGCCAAGCAAAGAAACCCTAGAAAAGATTTACGGCTATATTTATAATCGTGGAATTAGTTTCAACAAAGGGAAAGAATCTCTATTTATCGATAATAAAAACGGCAGATTATTGTTATTTCATGGTACAGGCGTTGATATACAAGGGGACATCGATACAAAACATTCAGCACCTCCAAATGATTTTGGTGATGGCTTTTACGTTGGCGAATCTTTAAAACAAGGTGCAACGTGGGTATGCGACAAAGATTATGCTTCCGTTTACGCTTTTTATTTCAATGACAGTGGTTCAAAAAAAGTATTATTTGATGTTGGCCGAAAATGGTTATATGCGATTTTGTATTACCGTAACGCTTTTAGAAGTTTTGAAATAAATGAGGAAGTGAAAAAGATAATTAAGGAAGTGGAAAGTGCCGACATTGTAGTTGCACCGATTGCTGATAATCAAATGTTTAAAACTATAGATTCTTTCGCAAGAAGAGAAATTACCGATGAAGCATGCCTTCATGCTTTATCAGCTACAAACCTAGGGATGCAATATGTTTTCAAAAGCGACAAGGCTTGTCAAAAACTAGAATTTATTGATAGATTATATCTTTGTCGAGAAGAAAAAGAACATTATAAAAAAATAAAAGAAGGATTGGATGCCGAGGGAGTAACTAAGGCTCGTTTAGCAATAACTGAATATCGTAGAGAAGGCAAATACTTTGATGAAATATTTAAGAGAAAATGATGATAATTGCTATTTCTTAGGAAAAATACAGGCTAATTTATTTGAACGGTCAAGTAATGATAATTACTCATCTTATTTTTTTGTGAAAGTTTTTTTCAACAGTCCTTACGCCCATAAAATGGATGATTTATCATTTCTATCAACAAATATTAGCGAAGATGAAATATACTCCTATGTTACTACTAGACTGAAAATGAAAGATAGAGGCGTTACTTACCCGCCACATGTTATGTATTGGATAGGATATTTACTAAGAGTATGGTCGTATCGATATGGCGTTGCTTCCTTTACTATAATGAGATATGTTAGTATGGACTATCTCGCAAGTGTTTATAATCCATATCATTCACTTGATGTTTTGAAAGCGATTCAAAAAATAGCCGAAGCAAAGAGTATCGATTTAAATGAAGATCCAAACGAAAGGTTAAAACGAATATTATCTAAAACTTATTAGTAGGCCACTAGTTTACATGTAACCTGGGTTACAAGTAAAATTATAAGAGGGCCGTAAGAGTAAGATTTATAATGAACAAATAACTTTTAAATCGTCGACAAATATAAAAAGAAAAGAATGGGTATAAATCACTTTGTGCAAGGCTTTTTAACTATCCACATATGAATGGCGTACCAAAATTACATTTAGATTGGTAATTTTAAAAACAGCTTTAATTAACTTCTTTTTATAAAATATGGTGATTTATATTTTGCGAATGGTTGAAGATTTTAAGAATGAATGCCACTTAGTTTTGCACTTAATTAGAAGAGTATGAACAAAAAAGCAAGGATAAAATATGTTAAATATTGTTGCAAAACATAATCAGAGAGAATAAGGAATTCTGTGTAAACCAGAAACTCGACTTAACGTTGTAATTCTATAACCCAGTCAGTTCGTCTTCAATATATTCCCTCCCTCTTATTGGCCTTAGGTGTCGCAGGAGCCGCGACATAAAGAGCGAGTCCAGGAGGCTTGTCGACTACAAGGCAACCAATAGGGTGAAGGTCTACCCAAACCTGCTGCTGGCCGACATGATTATCGACGCACCTATGCAGGTTGTCGCCAGCGACATGACTGCATTCTGGGCAGCCGGCAAGTACTGGGAGCTGACGCTTTGCATGGACTTGTCCAACAACGAGATAGCGTCACATGCCATATCCTCCAGTAAGGGCGATAGGAATACTTGCATCGATGGGCTGAAATCGCTGCCGGAAAAGAAAAACTGGGAATATCCTGGCCTCAAGACGATTCTGCACCCAGATCAAGGCGCCGTATATCCCTCCAAGGACTTCAACGATATCCTACCGGCATTTTCTATCACGAGATCGATGTCCCGTGCAGGTACCCAGACGGATAATGGTGCCATGGAGGCAATCAACGGCTGGGCAAAGGAGGAAATGTTCGCCGGCTTCAACATCGGGAGGTCCGTCGACGTGTCAAAGGCAGTCAGGGAATACGTCGGCTTCCTCAACAGGGAGAGGCCCTCGTTTGCATTAGATTGCCTAACGTCTGCCCAGTACAAGGAACGATACTGGAAGCAAAACTTCCGGCGATTGTGCAGGACAAATAGGGGTGTGACTAAAAGGCGTTCCGCTTGTGTCCACTTTTTCTTGACTAGTGCAAAGAGATTGATTGTTTTTGATGCTTCAACTCAAAGATATATTGAAATCAAAATAGACTAAAGTAGTGTAAATGTCCTCGTTAATAATTATTGCGCTTTTACGATAGGGATAGCCTCCATTTGCCTAAAAACAAATAGAACAGGTAAGATTTCATTGATTAATGATTGGCTTGGTGTTTAACTATTTTTCATTTCAATGGCCCTGCCAAATAACAAAAATTTTTATTATATTTTTATAACAAAAAGTGTTATAGTTTTGTTAGATAAATTTATGGAATGAAATTGTATGATTGACAATTACGCTATAGCAATTAAAGAGTTAAGAGAAAAAATGACTCTTTCTCAAACTGAATTTGCCCAAGTATTAGGAGTTTCCTTTGCTTCTGTGAATAGATGGGAGACGGGAAAACACGAACCAACAATCAAAGTTAAAAGAAAAATTAAAGCCTTAATGCGAGAGTATAAAATTGGTGCGAAAGCTGATTAGGGGGAGACATATGACTGAAGAAGAAGTTAAACTTAATTTTATTACCCCAGCAATTGAGTCTGCAGGCTGGTCAAAAAAACAGATTAGAATGGAATATTCCATTGATGCTGGAAAGATTGTTGTCAGGGGTAATGTCGCAAGGCGTTTGCCAAAGAAAAAAGCAGACTACGTTCTCTTTTATAAAGATAATCTTCCTTTAGCCGTAGTGGAGGCAAAAGATAATAATCATTTGATTGGCGACGGCATGTTCCAAGCCCAAGAGTATGCTAGAAAACTAGATGTTAGGTTTGTTTTTACGTCTAATGGCGATGGTTTTTTGTTTTACGATATGGAAACCGGTGAACAAAAATCTTTGTCATTAGAGGAATTTCCGTCTCCGCAAAATTTGTTTGATGAACAATTCAAAAAAGACATGGATGCTTTTGTTGATTACAAAAAGGTAATTGATACTCCTTATTATTTCGGCGAGGAATCATATGCTCCCAGGTATTATCAAAGAATAGCTATTAACCGTACGGTTGAATCCATTGCAAAAGGCTGCGATAGAGTCCTTTTGGTAATGGCAACTGGAACCGGAAAAACATTTATGGCTTTCCAAATTATTTGGAGGTTATGGAAGTCTGGTTTAAAAAAGAAAATTTTATATTTGGCGGATAGAAACATATTGGTTGATCAAACGATTATTGGAGATTTCAAGCCTTTCAAGAATTCAATGACCAAGATTTATCATAAGAAGATGGATACATCCTATGAAATCTATTTGTCGTTATATCAACAATTATCTGAGAACGATACTGAGGATTCATTAGCAATCTTAAAAGAAAATTTTTCTCCTAATTTTTTCGATTTAATAATTGTTGATGAATGTCATAGGGGAAGTGCTAGGGAAGATTCTAATTGGAGGAAAATCCTAGATTATTTTTCAAGCGCTACAAAAATAGGTATGACAGCCACCCCGAAAGAAACAAGAGAAGTTTCTAATATCGATTATTTCGGTAAGCCTATATATACATATTCGCTTAAAGATGGTATCGAAGATGGCTACTTAGCTCCATATAAGATCATTAGATATGCTATTGATACCGATATTTATGGCTATAGACCGACAAAAGGAAAAACAGATAAAGATGGCGAATTAGTTGAAGATAGGGAGTATGGTGTTAAAGATTATGATAAAAATTTAGTAATAGACGAGAGAACACAACTAGTCGCAGAACAAATAACCAATTATCTTAAAAAAACTAGTAGAGTTGATAAAACTATAGTTTTTTGTGTTGATATTGATCACGCTGAAAGAATGAGACAGGCCTTGGTTAATTTAAATTCGGATTTATGTGCAGAGAACCATAAATATATTATGAGGATTACCGGCGATAATGACGAAGGCAAGAAACAACTCGATTACTTTGTTGACAACGACAGTGCATATCCAACGATCGTAACTACAAGTAAATTGATGACTACTGGAGTTAATTGCCAAACTTGTAAAAATATAGTTTTAGACAACGTTTTTGGCGAAAACGGAATGACTGAATTCAAACAAATTATTGGTCGTGGAACTAGAATCAAAGAAGATTACGGAAAATATTACTTTACGATTTTGGATTTCAGAAATGCCACAAGGCTTTTTGCTGACCCTAATTTTAATGGACCCGATATTCAAAGCGAAGATTATAATCCAGAAGGTAACAAGGATGTTGAACCAGTTTATATTGAGCCTTTTGAGGCAAAATCTATTGAATCCGATGTTCCTAAAAAGAAAAAGATTTATGTAAATAATGTTGAAGTTTCATTAGTTTCAGAAAGAGTCCAATATTACGATAAAGATGGGAAACTTATTACGGAGAGCCTAAAAGATTTTACTAGGAAAAATATTTTAAATGATTATGCTTCATTAAATGATTTCTTGATGCTTTGGACGAGTGAGGAAAAACGCTCAGTAATAATAAACGAGTTGGAAGATAAGGGAATCTTTATTGAAGAATTAAGGAAGACCTATCCTGCTGATGTGGATGATTTTGATTTGATATGCGATATAGCTTATGGAATTAAGCCACTAACAAAAAGTGAAAGAGCGAAACGCTCTAAAGTTGATGAGGTGTTATCTAGATATTCAGACAAATGCAAAGAGATACTTCAAATATTATTAGACAAATACTCAAACGATGAAATTGATGATTTGACCGATTCCAAAATATTGAAATTGCCTGAGTTTAATGAATATGGTAATCCAATGAGAATAGCTAGCCTATTTGGTGGATTAAATGGGTATATCTGTGCTGCTCGTCAAGTTCAAAATGCACTTTATTGCGCTTAAAAAGAGGTAAATTATGGCAGTTACAAATTTGGTGAAAAGAATACAAGATATTATGCGTAATGATGCTGGGGTTGATGGTGATGCCCAGCGCATTAGTCAAATGACTTGGATGTTCTTCTTAAAAGTCTATGATGCGAAAGAAATGGAATGGGAGTTTTATGATGGAAATTATAAAAGCTTAATACCTGAAGAGTTAAAGTGGCGTAATTGGGCGGTAGATGATCACACGAATAACACAATTACAGGGGATAAATTATTAGATCTAGTCAATAATAAATTGTTCCCTACTTTGAAAAATCTTGATATTAATGAAAATACGCCTTTAAAACAACGCATTGCAAAATATGTATTCGAAGATGCTCAAAACTACATGAAGGATGGTGTTCTTTTAAGGCAAGTTATAAATGTTATTAACGAGATTGATTTTTCTGAATATAAAGAAAGACATGAATTCGGCACAATCTATGAAACCATATTAAAGAGCCTTCAATCAGCAGGTAACGCTGGTGAATTTTATACACCTCGTGCTGTAACTGATTTCATGGTACAAATGATTAATCCAAAATTAGGTGAGACTGTAGCTGACTTTGCTTGTGGAACGGGTGGTTTCTTAACCTCTACGCTTAAATACTTGGAGCCTCAAAAAAAGACTGCAGATGATATAGATAAATACAACAACACAATTTATGGTATCGAGAAGAAACCAATGCCTTATTTATTATGTATCACTAATATGTTGATTCACGATGTTGATGAACCAAAAGTTTATCATATGAATTCTCTTGAAAAGAATGTTAGAGATTATAAAGAAAATGATAAATTTGATGTTATTTTAATGAATCCTCCTTATGGTGGTTCAGAAAAGGATGCAGTAAAGAACAATTTTCCTGCAGACTTAAGAAGCAGCGAAACTGCAGATTTATTTATGAATGTCATTATGTATCGTTTAAAGAAAAACGGTAGATGTGCAGTTATTATTCCGGATGGTTTCTTATTTGGTGAAGATAACGCTAAGGTTGCTATCAAAACTAAACTTCTTAATGAGTTCAACCTTCATACAATTATCAGAATGCCTCATAGCGTATTCGCACCATATACTTCAATTACAACAAATATCCTATTCTTTGATAATACTCAATCAACAAAAGAAACATGGATATACAGAATGGATATGCCTGAAGGATACAAGAACTTTTCAAAGACTAAACCAATTCAGTTAGACCATTTCAAACCTGTAATCGAGTGGTGGACTAATAGAGAAGAATTAATGGTGGAGGATTTTCCTAAGGCAAAACGCTATACAAAGAAGGAATTAGAAGACCTTCATTACAATCTTGACTTGTGTGGATATCCACATGTAGAAGATGAGATTCTTGAACCCAAGGATTTAATTCAACAATTCATCGAAAAGAGAAACTCATACAATGATGAGATGGAAAAAACACTGGCAAAAATCTTGGAGCTTTTAGATGAAGACAATTAAGAATCTTAAAGCGGAAGAAATCCGTAAATCCATTCTTCAGTTAGCCATACAAGGCAAACTTGCGAAGCAAGACCCTAATGACGAGCCAGCCAGTGAGCTTGTTAAAAGAATCTATGCTGAAAAGCAAAGACTAATTAAAGAAGGAAAAATCAAGAAAGATAAGAACGAGTCTTTCATTTTTAAAGGTGACGATAATTGCTATTATGAGAAGATTGGTAACAATGCACCTGTAAAACT
>DAVZIW010000081.1:0-7249 GCA_052273085.1 Candidatus Alloenteromonas sp. | reverse complement strand
AAAGGATAGGAATTTATGAAAAGGCAGAAAAGTTATTACGATGTTTTCTATAATATAATTACAAATTCTCCTACTACTAGAAGAAAGATTGAGGCTCAAACAGGATATTCTTGGGGGACTGTTTCTTCTAGTGTCTGTGCTTTAATCGATGATGGTTTAATCGAGGAAACCTCTCCTACGATTAATGGAATAGGAAGAAGTACTTATTCAATAATCGCGAATAAGAAATTTGCGACAATCGGCGTAAGCGTTAATTCTTTTTCTGTTTGTTGCTCCGTTGCTAGAATCGATGGATGTGAATTGTCTTCTTTTTCATTTCCTTTTGAAGCCAAAACCCAAAAGGAAGTGATTGACTTGATTGTGAAAGCTTTTGATCAAGGCTTCGAATTTGCCAAAGACAAATTTACGATTTTTTCTATTGGCTTAAGTTGCAGGGGCTATATAGACAATCAAACAGGCATCCTTGAACGTTTTTTGCCAATAAGGGAGTGGGCTCCGTTTCCAATTAGAAGTTTTTTAGAAGAGAGGTATCACACATTTGTTTCTGCAAGCGGCGACATGAACTGTATAGCAGTTGATTATTGCAGAAGGCATAAAAACAATGCAGACAATACTTTGGTTGTTAACATTTCTGATGGTTTAGGTTTTACTTTCCCTTTTGCAACCGGAACTTTAAACGGGCTAGAAAGAATAGATTTCGGGCATTCAATCGCCGTAATAAATGGGGAAGCCTGTACATGTGGCAAGAAAGGGTGCCTTGAAGTATATTGCTCGGTTGGAGGAATGCTAAAAAGAGCAGGTCTCTCTCCGAAAGAAAAAAACAAACTGTTTGAAAACAATGCTGAATATAGAAAATATATTGACGAAGCAGCCGAACGTTTAGGCATTGCTTTGATTAATGTCCTTACTATTTTTAAGGCGAATAATGTAGTTTTGACAGGCGAAATAGTAAATATTGATTCCTTTCCAGACAAGGTTAAAACTGCATATTCGAAATATAAAGGCGATTTGGAACCCGATATTACTGTTTCCATGTCTTCCGATATTTCCATTTCGCTTGGAGTGGCTTTTAAATCGGCGGAGGAAAGAATCTTAAATGATCAAAAATAAGGGTGTTTTTATTTGTCTTTCCGGCAACGGAGGACTAAATATCAAGTCAATTAAACGCTTTGTTGATTTAATGAGTTTGTTCGGATATACAAACATTGAATTAGGTCTTGACGATATGTTCAAAATAAAAGAAGAACCTTACTTTGGGTATCTTCGTGGCGGCTATTCGGTAGAAGAGTTAATTGAATTAGATAGATATGCGAGTTCAAAAGGAATTGAACTAATTCCGTCGTGCCAATTTCTTGGTCATTTTGGTTACTTATCAAAAATTCCGGAATATGAAAGCATTATCGATATAGATGATATCCTGCTAATAGACGAACCACGCACGTATGAACTCATAGAAAATATGTTCAAAACGTTAAGGATATGTTTTTCTTCCAATAAGATAAATATAGCATTTGACGAGGCGCATCATGTCGGATTGGGCAAATATTTGGATAAACATGGTTATGTAAATAGATTTGATTTGATGCTAAAACACCTGAATAAAGTGAATGTAATCGCTAATAGCTATGGTTTTAATTGCCACATGTGGTCTGATATGTTTTTCAAATTTGCAAATCACGGCATTTATTACGATAAAGACGTGAATTTCGATAAAAATGTTATAGATATGGTTCCAAATAATGTAGGGCTTTGCTACTGGGATTATTATTCAACGGATAAAGAGTTGTTGGATTCAATGTTTAAATCTCACCTTCAGTTTAATAGAGAACTATATTTTGCCGGAAGCATTTCTACTTGTAACGGTTTCGCACCTAGTAATATCGGAAGCCTAGAAAGATTGAAAATTCAATTATGTGAGGCAAGGAAGTTTGATATTGAAAATTATTTAATAACCTTATGGCCAGACGATGGGTTTGAATGTTCATATTTTTCCGCTTTGCCAGGATTATTTGAAGCATCTTTACTGATTGAAGGGAAGAAACTTAACGATAAGGAAAAAAACAGATTTAAGGAAATAACCGGAATAGATTTTGATACTTATTTGCTCTTAGATGAACCAAATAAATCTAAAGTCAATCCGGATTTAAAGGATATAAACGTCACATGCAAATCTCTTTTATATAATGATCCGTTTTTAGGGTGGAAGGACTTTGAATTGGAAAAAATAATGCCTATTGATTACAAAGCTATAGTAAGCAAATATGACGAAGTTATCCCTTTAATTCCAAGAAAATATAAAACCCAGTATGTCAAATTAAGAGAATTGTGTGCCTGCTTAACCTATAAATATGATTTAGGAATTAGAACAAGAAAAGCTTATAAGGCAAGGGATTTAAAAGAATTAAAAAATATAATTAAAGCGTATGATTTATCTTGCGCCGCTTTATTACGGTTTAAGAAAGCTTTTTATAAGCAGTGGATGGAAGAAAACATACCACACGGCTTTGATGTTCATGAAATTAGACTTGGCGGTCTTTGCATGAGATTGAAAGATTGCAGGAGAAGGCTTGCGCTTTTCGTTAAAGGAAAAACCAAAAGTATTCCTGAACTAGAAGAAACTTTATTACCATATGCCAAATTCGACAGCATGTTTAATTTGTACAAAGGGTTCGCAACCGTTAGAAACATCTAATTTATTTTTTGTCTTTAGATTCTAAGAAAATATGCTTTTTTATTATACAATAATAAGATTCTAGATACTTATGTCATTTTTGTTTCTTTGTTTTACAACGTGTTGATTAGTTTTTCATTTCGGCAAAAATTATTTTATGAAACATAAATATGGACTCTTGTTATTCTTGGGGATGAACGCAATATCAATTGGTATTGTTCCTATTATTTCTCCGCTCGCTGAATCTAATGGACTGGAATCGAAGTTAACGCTGCACATGGAAAATTCAAGCAACTCAGAACTCAACGTAACGCTGAAGTCAAATGATATACCTTGTAATGCAGGGAACTACATGTATCAATCTGTACTAACTCCTTCAAATAGAAAAATCGGATATAACTACAAGGATATAACTGTTGATAACTTTTATTTGGAAAAACGAGGCGAAAACTACTACAGGGCATATTTAAATGGTTGCGAAGCCAAGGAAAATGATGTCTATACTTTTTCTGGAGAATATACAAATCCAACCGGAATAAAAATTGATGTTTTAACTTCGCAATTTAAATACGATGGGACTAAATTTTCTATTTATGAACCCGAGATAGCGATTTCAAATAATGAAAACATAGAAGTGATAGGAAATACGATATACGTTAATAATGGGACAAGAAAAGATGAATTAGTGGCATTTATTAACAATGGCTTTAATGGAAGAATTTCATATCGTTATCCATCCAATTCAATCGAGAATAATAGGTTCGTTTCTCATAATGGCTCTTCTATTTTTGATAATTTTGCGATTTTTTGCGAATCCAATGGTTATTCTTTTCGTTACGATTACAAATTAGTTATCGGATATAAAAACTTTGTCATGGAAAAAGGCGCCGGGATAAGCTTAAACGATGAGCTTGCCTCCATTCAGTTTAGGTGCAAGATTCCTTCTATGGCGTTAGAAAGCGCGGAGGAAATTGGCTTTGTTGCAGTAAAAAATGAAGAAATCGCTAATAATGACTTAAATGAACGCTCCCTTTTTGTTGATGGCTTATTCTCTTTCAACAAGAAAGAAGCAGGCAAGATAGAAATTAAAAAACGTCAAGCCTTTGCTAGGTATAATTTCGATGGTTCCTATACGTTGCTAGGCAGGCTAGATGATTTTGAAACGAACGATTACTTGGCTTCATATAGGGCTGCCTTTTATATCAAAAACGAATATGGTTATTTTTTGTCAAATGATTTCGACGAAGATAAAGCCAATTCAACTAGGAGCGTTTTGGGAATTGCATCCAGGGCGGTTAATGATAAAGATGAGAAAAGGGAGAAGATAATTAGCAAATATCTTTCTGGCGAAAAACAAGTTATCTATAAAGTTAGATATGTTGATAAGGATACAGGGGTCTTACTAAAGGAAGAGACCCGTGTAGGAAAACTAAGCGATAAAATAACTATTTCTATAGATGAGGTAGAGATAGGAGGTGTTTTGTATAAGCCATTTGGACCAAAAGAACTATCAAAGCTGTTGTTTGATAATGATGTTGTTTTTGATTTCTACCTGGTTAATCAAGACAAAAGCATGAATATATATGCTTATGATTGTCCTTTTTTAGACTGTAGGAATAATTATGATAACAATTACAATAAACAAATTTGCAACGATCTATCTAAATATGGATTTAATGGAGTGTTTTATTCAGGGCAAACAATAGGAACGGAAGATAATGTCGAGGCTCTTAAGGACATAGTTAGGATGTTTTACAAAAATGGTCTGAAAACGGTTATAAACGATAAAAGTTACTCTTCTAACAATTTACATTTTTACGATGGCGTGCCTGATTTTAGCGATATTCCTGGTTTTGCAGGCTTTTTAAGCTGGGATGAGCCGTTAAATGGTTCTAACTTTGCTTCGGTTAAAGAACTATCTGCTTCGTTCAATTCGCTATATGCACATAAATCTGATTCGAAGTTCATCACTACGTTACTCCCTAGTTATTCAGGGACGCCGCTTAAAGATTCTCTTAATAGCTATGGCAATTTGATAAGCGAAACTTTATATGATCAAAATCTTAGGTCGTTATGTACCGATTTTTATCCTTTTACATATAAAAACAATGTAACTTATTTGAGGGATTATTATATTCACGATTTGCTTTGCTTGAGATCTAAGAGCAGTGAATTGAATGCAACCCCATTTTTGATTATGCAGCTTAGTAGCGTTGATAGTTTCCCTAGGGCTTCTTATTATAGTGAGATGCTTTTGCAAACTTGCATGGCTCTTTCTTTTGGATATAAGAACATTGTTTGGTACAAGACGTTTTCTGATAATGAAACTTCTTTATTTATAAATGAAAGAGCAGTTGACGAAGCCTATAATCAAAAATATAAAATAACTTCATCTACAAGTCTCGATGTTTTGCATATAAATAGGCAAATATTAAACATGGCCAATTTGCTTAAAGGTTATGATTACCAAGGCACATACTTATCAAGCACTTCAGGCAATTATTCTTTGCATTCCAGCTCTTCTTCCATGGGTGATTTACTCTCTTCGATTTCTGGCGGGTTAAAAATAAGTTCTCTATCAAAATACCATGTTGGCGTCTATAAAACGAAAGACGGGAAATACGCATATGTTATTTCTTCTTACATTAATAACGACGGCAATTATTCGGTTAAGGTGACTGTACCAAAAGAAATGACGGCTTATCAAGGCGAAAACACTAAAGTAATTTATCCATCGTCTCCAAATTCGTTTTCTTCATTAAAGCAAGGCGAAACATTGGTTTTGGTGTAACAAGATATTTATTTTCCAATTTTAAATAGCATAGGATTTTTGCAAAATAAACGACATTTTGTCGGAAAAATAGCAACTTTTAATTATATCAATTGCTAATATAAATGAATTTTAAGGGTTTCTAATAGCAACTTTTTTACATAAACTAGTCTTATCTAGAGACTCTTTTACAAAGGAGGCCATTTATGAAAAAACGTTATCTTTTGCTCTCGTTGCTTTCTTGCTTTGGAGTAGCAAGTTTAGGCATTACCACAGTTTTTCCTAATGTTTCTATGCAAAATGTATTTGGAAGCGACTGCTCCCATGATGGGAATCATTACGCTGCAGGCTCTAATTATGTTGAGTTCTGGACTTGCTGCAAATGCCATGAAACATTCTTGACAAAACCTACTCATGGGAAGTTTGCCGACAACGATCCAAGTGCAATGGTTGGTGGAGTTCCGCTGGTTGCTACCATCGAAAAAGACATTGAAAGACTTGTGCCTGACATTGGAACTCTTAATAGCTATGAAAAAGTAAAAAATGCTAACATTCTTTACACACTGAATTTGAAAATAACTAGTTTAAGCGCTGCTGAAAAAGAAAAATTGCGTATGGATATTTTCAATTCTACTAAAGAGAACTATGATGCTTATCTAACTCCAATTTATGGATTTAATGAAAGCGATACAATTAGTCCTCTCAATGTATATAACAGTAGTGGCGAGATAACTGATGATAGTCAAATCAAGGCTGTTACCAAAATTAATAAAGACACATTTGGGCAAATATATGATGCCGAATTCCAACCAAACGCAAAAGCAAAACATCATTTTATGTCATTGGATAATTTGAAAGGGTCTTTGTCTTCTTTTGATAACCTGGCTTTTATTGCAATAAATGATTTGCATGCATGGGGAAGCGTTGGTCAGGGAGCGAATATCATACATGTCAGAAACAATTGGGAGCTTGTAAAAGCAGGTGAATTACCGGGCTACGCAATTGATCCAGTTGATGTTGGATATGAAAAAGGCGCAAATGTAATAGAAATCCCTTCTTTTGAATTAAAAAGCACTTCTGGTATAAGCGAATTTAAGGACTTTCAAATTGGCATACAAAATAAATGGGGACCTGCAGATAATGGGCACAACCATTTATATTTGACTGGATTATTCGGCTTGAAAAATGTCGATTTTCAAGGAATGGCGGATGGAGTGATTGCTTCTATAACCAAGGTTACTTCTTTGAAACTTACTAGTAACGAAATAGCTGCCCAGGCAACATTGCTTGCTGATGCCGCTAGAAAGCAATACGAAGCACTGCCATCGGCTGCTAAAACTTTAGTTACTAATTACGCCGATTTGGAAACTTTAGAAACCACCTTAACCAGTTACACTTATATGTTGAAAACTACGTCTATAGAAATTAAACAAGACGCAGAAATATATAGTGACATCGATATAACATACAAGCAAGACCCTGATTATGGGAATATAACCCATTTAAAATGTAAAAAAGAAGTGAAAAACGCAATTAGTATATCGTTTGGTTTTTCCGACGGCGCAAAAGCCTTCTCAGGTTATTCCAAAATTATAATATTCTTGAGAACACCAAATCTTTCGAAGGGCATTTCTGGCGCCGCTATAGATTGCGGTACTCCATATTTATGGTTGGAGACTGGTACTATAAAAACTGATTGGGTCGCCAATGAGAAACAAGATTTAAAATCAACGAAATCTCAAATATTAAACGGTTTAAGGCTATTAAATCAAATAACGCCCACAAGTCCCAATGGAAATGCCACTGGG
>DAVZIW010000080.1:0-7253 GCA_052273085.1 Candidatus Alloenteromonas sp. | reverse complement strand
ATCGGAGTGTCTATAAATGCCTAATAGTGGTAAACTTTTCTAGAAGCAGGAGAAAGCATGAAATTTAATTCTATTGATCAAATAAAAATCGTTTATATGGGTACTCCATCCATATCAAGCAAGGTATTAGAAGGCCTTATTAAAAATAATTTCAATATTGTCGCGTTAGTTACTAACGAAGATAAGGCAGTTGGAAGAAAAAAGATACTAGAACCTACTCCCTGTAAAAAGGTAGCCTTAGAACATGGTATAAAAGTATTTCAACCCCATAGAATCAAGGATGATTACTCATTTTTGAAGGAAATGGATTTTGATTTGATTTTAACTATGGCTTATGGGCAAATTATTCCAAAAGGCGTTTTGGAATGCCCTAAAATTGGCTGTCTTAATCTTCATGGCTCCCTTCTTCCTAAATATAGAGGGGCTGCTCCAATTCAAAGAGCCATAATGAATGGAGATAAGAAAACCGGCATTACACTTATGGAAATGGTCGAAAAGATGGATGCTGGAAAAATGTATGATAAAGAAGAAGTGATAATAGAGGATAGTGATAATTATTCTTCTATTTGCGATAAATTGTCTTTGGCATCGATTCAAGTTGCTACTAGAAGCATTTTATCTTATGCAAATGGGCAACTTCCTGGAATTGAACAAGATGAAAGCGAAGTCACTTTTGCTAATAAAATAAAGCCAGAAGATGAACATTTGCCTATAAAGGATTTAAGCTGTAAGCAATTCAATGACTATGTTAGAGGACTTTCTTTGGC
The DNA here is from genome assembly GCA_052273085.1 of Candidatus Alloenteromonas sp. Lineage (GTDB taxonomy): Bacteria > Bacillota_I > Bacilli_A > RFN20 > CAG-826 > Alloenteromonas. The sequence continues at coordinate 6,486 of DAVZIW010000080.1, read as the reverse complement.
TCCTGGGGCTTATTCATTTATTGATAATCTTAAGTTCAAGATATTCGCTTCCCATACCTTTTCTAATGAAATCAAGGGCGTGGTTGGCCAAATTGTTTTGATGAAAAAGGGTGTTTATGTCCAACTAAAAGATGGGATTGTCTTACTTGATAAAGTCCAACTCGAAGGAAAGAAAGAGATGGATGGCCTATCATTTTCTAATGGTTCCCATTACTTAGAGGGCAAGGTTTTGTCTTGATGGAGAAAATAGATAGAAGATATTTGCATTTATCCGTCCATCAATTGGTGGACGCTATTTTGCGTAGTGGCGATATAGACGAAAGAATATATAACACTGAGACCATGAAACAAGGGTCGTTGATTCATTCTAATTACCAAAAAAGCAGGAACTCATCTTATCTTTCTGAATATCCTTTGTCGGGAACATATTCAGTTGAGCAAGGAACTGTTTATCTTCAGGGAAGAGCTGATGGAATTGATTGCTCGAATGATAAATACGTTATCGAGGAAATTAAATCTACAGTTGAAGATCTAGATGAATTCTTCTCAATACAAGAGCAGTGGCATTTAGGCCAATTACTTTGCTATGCAAGAATGTTCATGGAAGAAAAAGGCCTAGACAATATCGAGATTAAACTTGTTTACATCTCTCAAAAAGAGACCAATAATCAAATGAGCAAACTCTATTCTTTTTCTTATGAAGAAGTAAAAAGTAGAGTTGATGATATCATCAGGACATATTTCAAGTTCTCAGAACCTTATTTTTATCATCTTAAAGAAAGAGATGAAACTGCATCTAAGGTTAAGTTTCCTTATCTAGACTTTAGACCAGGGCAAAGAGAAATGGCCAAGTATTGCTATTCTGTAGCAAAAAATGGTGGGGTTTTGTTTGCTGAAGCTCCTACTGGAATTGGAAAAACGATTTCTTCCATTTTCCCATTTGTCAAAAACTATAAAGAAGGGAAAAAGGATAGGATTTTTTATTTGACTGCGAAAAATAGCGGCTTCAGTAGTGCTCTTCAAGCAGTTAGCCAACTTAGAGAAAACAAATTAGACATCAAGGATATTTATTTACACTCTAAAGATAAAATGTGTGCTTTCCCTGGAAAAGCCTGTAATCCGATAGACTGCCCATTTGCTAAAAACTATTATGGGAAAATTAAAAACGCGTTGCTTGAAGCCTATAAATCAAATTGTTCTTTTGACCAACCCTTCATAATTCGAAATGCAAGGAAATACGAGATTTGCCCATTTGAATTTCAATTAGATTTATCGCTTTGGTGTGATTTAATCGTCATGGATTACAATTATTTCTTCGATCCTTATGTTTATTTGCAACGTTATTTCGAAGATGGAATCGACCAAACTAAATATATGGTCCTTGTTGATGAAGGACATAATTTGATTGATAGAAGTAGGTCGATGTTTTCTGCATCTTTATCAATGTTTGAATTAAAGAAGGCTAAGGCGAGTCTAACTAGCAAGTCTTTTGCTTCTTCAAAAAGGGCTTTAACTAAAGTCGAGAAAGCATTAAAACCTTTATTAAGTCCGAAGAAAAGCCATGAATTTATCGATTATGAAGAAATTGATCTAGATTTGCTTAATTCAATCGAAAGTCTAAAAAGAGCCAGGAAAAAAGAAACTAAAGTTAATAGCGTTCAATATCCAAATGCCTATAAAGATTTTTACCAAGAAGCCAATAGATTATATTCTTTAAAAGAAGATTACTTTCTTAAAAACAAGTCTGCGTATCGCTTATTTTCTAACTCTGAGGCTTATTCCTTGTTTTGCATCGATCCAAGTTCATTTTTAAGCGATAGGCTATCAAAGATAAGTTCTTTAGTTATTTTTTCGGCAACATTATCTCCGATTAATTACTTTATGGATGCTAGTTTAGGAACGAATAAACCTTATTTATTATTGCCTTCTCCTTTCCCGAAAGAAAATTTCAAATTAATTATCGCACCTAAGATTTCTCTTCGTTACCAAGATAGGGAAAATAGCAAAAAAGATGTAATTGGATATTTAGAAAAGTTTGTCGAATCAAAGAAAGGGAATTATTTCATTTATTTCCCATCTTATGCATATTTAGAGGATATTTCGACTGAACTCCATTTTAAAAATGCGAACATGTTTATCCAATATAAGACGATGACAAGTGAAGAAAAGTTGTCTTTCCTTGATAATTTTTCATCCAATCCTAAAGAGACTAATGTAGGTTTGCTTGTCCTTGGCGGGGCGTTTTCCGAAGGAATTGATTTACCTGATGATAGGCTTATTGGGGTAGCTGTAGTTGGGATTGGACTTTCTAGTGTTTGCCACGAAAATGAGCTAATAAGAAATTATTACGATTCTAAAGAAAAAGGGCATGGTTTTGACTATGCATATAAAAACCCTGGAATCAATCGAGTAATGCAGGCTGTTGGTAGGGTTAATTAGGAGTCCGACTGATAAAGGTGCAGCCTTATTAATTGATGATCGTTACCTTTATGAAGACTACCGAAAAATCTTTTCTAGGGTCTATGAAGATTATGAAGTAGTGACCTCTAGTAAAGAAATTAAAGAAGTACTTTCTTCTTTTTATAGAAAAAGAAACTAGTCCTAATATATAATTTACGCGTTTATCGGTTATTTATTATGCCATTTGATCAATCTCACATTAGAAACTTCTCAATTATTGCCCATATCGACCATGGTAAGTCTACCTTGGCTGATAGGATTTTAGAAATGACTGGGACAGTTGAAAAACGCGATATGAAGCAACAACTTCTCGATTCTATGGATTTAGAAAGGGAAAGAGGTATTACGATTAAACTTAATGCCGTTACTGTTTCCTATGTTGCTAGCGATGGAGAAAAATATATCTATAACCTAATCGACACTCCTGGGCACGTTGACTTTACTTATGAAGTATCCAGGTCTTTGGCTGCCTGTGAAGGGGCTTTATTAGTTGTAGATGCCACTCAAGGTGTCCAAGCACAGACTTTAGCAAATGTTTATCTAGCCATTGATAATGATCTTTCGATATTACCTGTCATAAATAAAGTAGATTTACCATCTGCCCAACCGGAATTCGTCAAGAAGGAAATCGAGGAAAGAATCGGTATTGATTGTTCTTCTTGCTGCGGAATTTCTGCTAAAACTGGTTTAGGCGTCCCTGATGTTTTAGAAAAGATAGTTACGATGGTTCCTCCGCCAAGCGGAGACCCAAAAGGCCCATTGCAGGCTTTGATTTTCGATTCATATTATGATCCTTATAGGGGTGTTATAGTCCTTATCAGGATAAAAAATGGTTCAGTAAAGCCTGGCGATACTATTCTTTTAATGCAGGCAAACAAGACATATCTAGTCACGGAAGTTGGTATTAGGACTCCTAATGAAATCAAAACTGATTCACTAGAATGTGGTGAAGTAGGCTATTTAGCGGCCCAAATCAAAGATATTCATGATGTTTTTTCAGGTGAAACTATTACCTTGGCATCTAATCCTGCTGGCAAACCATTACCAGGTTATAGGAAAATAAATCCTATGGTCTATTGTGGTCTTTACCCAGTAGATTCCAAACAATATCTAGATTTAAAAGAAGCTTTAGAAAAGCTATCTTTAAACGATGCTTCCTTGGTTTTTGAACCAGAAACATCCCAAGCACTTGGATTTGGTTTTAGATGCGGATTCCTTGGACTTCTCCATATGGATGTTATCCAAGAAAGACTAGAAAGAGAATATAACCTTAACCTAATATTGACCGCACCTTCTGTTAATTATGTTGTTAAATTGACTAATGGTAGCGTAATTGAAATAGATAACCCTTCAAAACTTCCTGATGTTAGTACGATCGCTGCTATAGAAGAGCCTTTTGTTTCCGCTTCTATTATGGCTCCAAAAGAATATGTAGGGCCAATTATGCAGCTATGCCAAGATAGAAGGGGCGTTTATATCGATTTGGAATATTTCGATGATACCAGGGTTATAGTCAAATATGATTTACCTTTAAGTGAAATCATCTATAACTTCTTTGATAAACTAAAATCCTATACAAAGGGTTATGCTTCCTTAGATTATGATTTTAAAGAATATAGGAAGAGCGACCTTTGCAAGATGGATATATTGTTAAATGGCGAAACTATCGATGCTTTATCTTCAATTGTATATCGTCCAGATGCCTATAAGAGGGGACTAGGGATAGTTTCAAAACTTAAAAATATTATCCCAAGGCAACAATTCGAAGTACCTGTCCAAGCTGCAATTTCTGGAAAGATTATTGCTAGGGCCGATATTAAATCAATGAGAAAAGATGTCTTGGCTAAATGCTATGGCGGCGATATATCAAGAAAGAAGAAACTCCTTGAAAAACAAAAAGAAGGAAAAAAGAGAATGAAGGCTATTGGCTCTGTGGAAGTGCCACAAGAAGCCTTTATGAGCGTTCTTTCTATTGATGACGATGACAAATAAAGACTTAAAATTAGTAGTTTTTAAGTTGATTTGACATACTTGATATTTTATAATCCAAGCAAGGAAAAATATGAGTGAAAATTCGAAGTTTAACGAAAATTATACCGACAACAATTATGTGTCGATGCAAGAGTTGAAGACTATTCTTCGTTCCTCCCTTATTGATGAACTTTGGAAAAAGATTTTAGTCTATAGAAATTCTTATTCGAAACCATTGACTGGATTAAAAGCCATCAATAAAAGACAATTGAGCATCACTTCGACCCAGTCTTTATTTGATAAATATTCAGCTTTTGAATCCAAATTGATGTATTTTCAGACCGAATGCGTCAAAGCTTCAATTTATGAAGATAATAAAATTGCCTTCCAAAAGATTGCTTATTTGTTAGATCTTCAGTTGGCTTGCAAAATCTTAGACATCAAAGCCGATGATTTATCTTTAAAGGCCATAATTAATGGAACTTATCGCGATACGGACTCAAATCTAACTCCTATTGTTGCCTATTTTAAGGCTTTACAAGGATTTGAAGCAGTGATAAATATCTCTGATGGATATGATTTCCTTGGTCATGAATATGCGATTCTAGAAGGAACTGATGAACTAACTTATTTCTTTAGAAGGACAAATACCCAATCCAAATATACGGCCGCTGTTATTGCTAGAGTCTACGATAGTGCTCCAGCCAATGAAATTGATTCATTGATGGATTCTTTGTTCGAATTTGAACAAAATGACAGTAAAAAAGGCTTCATAAAAGCTTTGGCAATGCAATATTTTGTCGATTACATCAAGCCTTTTGATAATAACAATAGACTTATGGCAGTTCTTTTAGGAAAATGGGCATTAGCTAGATCTAGTCTAGGTAATGTTGCTTCGATTTTGCCATTTGAAGCCGCCTTCTTACCATCCAATAAATTGAATGATTACCTAACTTCGATTCAACAAAGCGGTGACTTTACCTATTTTGTAATATATGCGATGGAACAAATCAATCCATTGCTAATGACTCTTCTTGATGAACTTGCCAAAATCAAGAAGAATTCCATAAAAAAAGAATTCGAGGGCAAAGAAGAAGCTGTTAAGGAAAATCTTCAAGTTGATGAAATTAAAGCTGAAGTTGAAGAACCTAAAGAGCCTATAAAAGAAGAAGTAAAAGAAGCAACTCCTCTAAAGAACAATTCGCCTGCGATTGAAAGAATCGATCCTTCAAAACTAAAAGAAGGGGGACTAGCCTTATCTGTTCCAAGGGCTAGCTTAAGCGAAAAGGAAATTAAGGATACGGCTAGATATATTGTAGAAACTAATCCTTCCATAAAGAAGACACAGGCATATTTCTTCGCCGGACATTGCACAATCGGAAGGTATTACACAATCCAAGACTATAAGAAATTTATCCGCTGTGCCTATGAAACTGCAAGAACTTCAATGGATTTATTAGCAGAGCAAGGTTTCTATAAGAAATTACAATTAAAGAACAAATTCGTCTATACACCTATAAAACAAGGAGAATAAAAAATGAGAACTTTAGCAAGTAGCATGCCAGGATGGGCAATACCTCTAATTATTGTCGCTGTATTCGGCGTCATTGTCGCTGGGGTTATTTTAGTTAAGAAATATGTCCATTTCTTTCAAAGCGATGAAAAACCAAAATCCGATAAGGAGATTGCAAAAGAAGAATTAGATAGAATCCTTGAACCTGTCGAAGAATTAAATCCTCAAGAAGAGAAAAAAGAAGATGAGGAAGATTCTAGCGAAAACAAAGAAGAAACCAAGAAATAATGGCTGATTCTTTATATATCCACATCCCATTTTGTAATCATATTTGCCCATATTGCGATTTCCCAAAGGTTATATATAACCCGCAATGGGCATTTTCTTATTTGGATTCTTTATTTTCTGAAATAGATTCTTTTGGAATCGATAAGGTTAAAACTATTTATATAGGCGGCGGGACTCCATCAAGTTTAAATTTGGATTGTCTTGAAGCTTTATTAAGAAAACTTAAGCCTTTGTTAAGGGAAAATTATGAATTC
>DAVZIW010000079.1:0-7265 GCA_052273085.1 Candidatus Alloenteromonas sp. | reverse complement strand
AAAGGGGTTCCACCCACGGAAACCCCACGTTGACCCCACAAAAAAGTGGAGAACCGTTTTGTAAGGATCACAAAAGAGATTCTAATTATGACTTATATAACAAAAGAAAGGAGGTTTGAAATATGGTGCAAAATGATTTAGATGAAATAATAAAGGTCGATCTTCATATTCATTCTATCAAAAGCAAATATAAAGAAAAAAAGATTATTAAAGGGATGGCAGATAAAAATATAATGGATGATTCTACAATAGACAATCTTCCAAAATTACTTGATAAGTTAGAAGAGAACCATCCTTCTTGCCATATTATTACAGTTTTTAATTATAAGAATGAAGATAAGAAGCCAGATTTTAATGTCTCGGAGAGATACTTCAAACTTTCTCTGCCCAATCTGAACTATGAAGAACCAAAGTCCTCAGCATCCGATGCCGAACAAATGCCGAGCAATGCCGAGCAAATGCCGAGCAAATGCTTAATATCGATAAATTGACTTTAGAAATCATAAGAAACAACCCTGGAATAAAGATGAAGGGAATCATTGAAGCTTTAAAATCAAATGGAAACAGCTATTCAGCATCAAAAATAGAAAATAGTATTAAGAGACTTCGCAAAAATGGCTTTGTCGAGTTCGATAGTAAATCCACAAAGAATGGTGGATATGTTGCCGTCAAAAATATACCTAACCTATAACATTACAATGAATAAAGAAAATAAGATCACATAAGGGAATACCGAATGTTTTAGAAAAATTCTTTTCCAACAAAGATGACTATTCATTTGTCTATGATTTTAAAAGAAAGAAAAAATTCAAATCGACAGCAAAAAATTTAGGGGTAGAAACTGGATATTTTGATATCACCGCTGAAGGAATATTGTCTAAAAATTTAGAAAGAAGATTAGGAGTCTTCTTGCAAGAATTCAATGAGTTAGAGTCAGGATTGGAAAGCACGAAATTGATTCATGAAAATCTAGATTTAATTAAAAATTTCATAAAAATTCAATGGCTAAGGTCACCAAAATCTCTACAGGAAATTAATGATAATTCATTTTCATCGAGGATCTTTGGAAATTTAGATCCTTCCGAATTGATAAAATTGACTCCTTACTTAAAATCAAATTTACTTCTTGCTGGATTTATTTCCTTGTACAGTCAATGACAAAGTAAGCAAGTTTAATTATCAATTCGATATAGTTGGAAAGACATTAAATGGATTAATTAATTTTGAATGTAAATTCCAAAACGATCCAATCAAAGCTAGCGAAGTTTTTGAAGAAAAAAGACAAGCCGAATTAGCAAATGGAGAGTTTATAAAAACCATATTTATTTCCAAAAGTAGAGTCGATGGTGCTGATACAGTTTATTATCTTCCAGACTTGTTTAACGAAGCTTTGGTTCAATAGATTTAATTAGAAAATATCGCTAGTAAATTTACCAAAATAAATTTGGGTAAAATAAATTTAGGTAAATTGAAATGATGGGTATTTATTTGATTGCCGGGCTTAAAACAAAAAGCCTATGAAGGCTAATTATTCATAATGGGTCCACATTATTAATATATGGTTTTTAGAACCTGCTTTTAATGTAATATTATTGTAGTAAAATACAAATATTATATTGATTACGTGCCAAAAGTAACTATAATTTAATTATGGATAGAATAACTATATTTCACGGGAGCGATCATGTAATTGAAAAACCATTGTTCGGAATTGGTAATCTATATAATGATTATGGCCAAGCCTTTTATTGCACTTTAGTTTTAGATATGGCTAAGGAGTGGGCGAATAAATTAACAACTTCTGGCTATGTAAATAAATATAAATTCGATGGAAGGAATCTAAAGATTCTTGATTTGACTGCGGATAAATATAGCTTTCTTAATTGGATTGCAGTTTTAATGCATCATAGGAATATCTCTATTGCCCAACGCACTCTTTATAAAAGACGTTTAGAATTTCTTGAAAAGAACTTCTATATCGATATTAAGCAATATGATGTTGTTATAGGTTATAGAGCAGATGATGCTTATTTTAAATTCCCTCTATTTTTCCTTCAAAATGAATTATCTATTGAACGTTTGGAAGAAATTTATAAATTAGGCAACTTAGGAAAACAAATTGCCCTTGTCAGCGAAAAGGCATTTTCTAGGCTTAAATTTGTTGAATCGATTGAAGTGGAATCAATATTTCATGAAAGATATGTGACTAGAAAAAATAAAGCCGATATTAGATTTGAAGAAATTAGAATCGAAGAATTAAATAATGATAAGCCTAAGATTGAGGATTTAGTGAAAGAATATGATTAATGTTAACGATTTATCTAAAATAAGTTCATTGCTATCTTCTTTGTTTTTCTATGGTTTTTCTTCTGGATATTCTTCAAAAACTATTGAAGAGAAGATTTTAAAAAGCGAATTTATCAATGAATTAGAAAAAGGGGATGTTTCTTATCTATATAGAGGTAACTTAGAATCGATAGTAGGGGATATTTTTAAAGTTTCTATACCTAATGATGAAATAATAAAAACAAACCCGTTATCTTTGTGGCTTGGTGAAGTTTATACAAGATTATTCTTTGCTTTTAATAAAAGCTTTTCCTTTATTTTCCTTTATTTGCCAATTTCGGAAGCTGAAAAGATTTATCCTCTTTATCATGAAATGGATTTTTCTCAGGTTATTGATTATTTTGGCGAATTAACTAAGCAAGAAACTTTAATGACTTTACTCCTAAAGAAACATAAATTTAGTGCGCGTGAATTAAGTGTTCTTACAGGGGTTAATTACAATACAATTGTTAGTTATACTAGGGATAATGATGTTATATACAATGCAAAGTTTGATTCGATTTTTAAAATAAGTCAGATATTAGATGTGAATATAAATATATTTGCCAAATCAATTAATAATTTTACCAGCAGTGGGATGTTTTATTTTGATAAAACTAATCAAAAATACAGGAGTTATTTAGGCTTGATGTTTGCCTCTTATTTTTCTAGTGAAGTAGCAACCCGTAAATATGAATATAACGAGAAAGAAAACATGTTTGTTTTTAATGAAAAAGTAATAAAAGTATTATTGACTAGCATTTCTTCTAGTAGAGAGAATTTAAACAAAGAAAACCATGAGATAGAAAATATTGTTGGGGATTATTCTAAAACGATTCCATTAGAAAAAAGGAAGGACCATGTATTGATTATCTTTGAATATAATCAAATAAGCCTAGATCCAAAGCCTTATTTATATCTAACTAGAAAATATGGATTTGAAAAGATATTTATCATAAATAGCGAGAATGTTTTATGTATTGATGATAAATGCTCTGCTAGAAAGATTTTAGAAACAGTTAATAATGCGGCGATTAATAATGCGAAAAGAATGATTGGCGGGGATTTTGCAGTTTAAGCACATTAGAAGATATTGTTTGAGGTTGAATTGATTTCAAGAAGTATCAAATACTTTGGTGCATTTTGGTGCAAATGCTTTCTAGGAGCTCTTTTAAAGCAGTTGGAAAATAATAAAGAGCTATCTGAAAAAAAGATGCCTTTATGCAGGCATTTCTACATCCTAATCAATTGGTCTCTATTTTTTATTTATGTTATTTTGAATAATTGTCTGACTTTTAACATTGAGTAAAATATATAAAGATAATGTTTGGAGGTTATTAATAACATGTTCAAAAAGATATTATCAATAATTGCCTGTATTACAACATTAGGTATTGTCTGCACTGGTTTAGCTAGCTGTGATGATGAAGAAGAAATAATAAGCCAGCAAGGCCATGATTCTACTAAATGGTTTACTGATGAAGAATTATCTAAAGTAGGGCTAGGGGGATTAACTGCCCCAACTGGTCTAACTGCAGAAATGAGTTCAAGTGACACTTGGTTTAATAATGGATATTCATTTTCTCAACCTTGCCCAGATGAAGATACATTTCATTTAAATGCCGAGACATATTTTACATATTTCAATACCTATTATGATGGTAAGTTTGGGGAACCAGATATTGAAAAACTAGGCATCCAAACAAATGAAAGTTGGTATGTCATTAAACAAAAAACTTCCTTATCTGATTATTATGATGATAATCCAAGTCCCCTTTATAAATTCTATTATGCAAGGAATACTGCCGATTTGGATAATGGTTATTTCGTAAAAGGATCGGTTTGGTCTTTTGAGATTCGTTATGAATTCGATACGACTTCTAATAAATATCTATTCAAGATGTTTATCGAAAGTGCCGACACTAACCATAGCGGAAGTTATACGAATTACTATAGGATTAAATAACTAAACTAATTTTAGAAATATCAAATTGCCCTGGGAAACCGGGGCTTTTTAACAAAATCACCATTTACGATAAAGTTAATTGCAAGTTTTTCGCCATAAAACTTGCAATTAAAATTCCTTTTCAATAATATATTTATATGAAAATATTTGCTCTTGAAGAACATGTGATTAAGTTGTCACTAGACCCTATGATAGTAGCAACTTTGTCTTCTATAGAATTCAACAGGGGAATGTCTTTTGATCTTCCTAAAAAGATTAAATCGAATAGACTACATGATTTATCTATAAGAAGAAGTGTGACGTCATCTAACGAAATTGAAGGCGTTAAAATCAATAAATCACGAGAAGAAAGCATTTTAGTAAATGGTGATGATCCGGATACGGTTGAAGAAAAAATGCTAATTGGATATAACAATGCTCTTAACTTAATTTTTGAATCCTATAAATATCAAGAATTAGATTTGAACTTTATTCTTTACTTGCATAAAAAAGAATGGGAAGTATTAAATCCGGCTTATGGGGGCGAACTTAAAGATCATCAGAATTATATACGTGAATATTTAAAAGACGGTAGTTCAAGGACTGTTTTTATTCCTAGTAAGCCTAGCGAAACTAGGCAACAATTAGAAAACTTAATTTGGCAATATAACAACGCGGCTACTAATCCTCTTGTAAACCGTCTATGCCTTATATATTGCTTTATCTTGGATTTTCTTTGCATCCATCCATTTAATGATGGAAATGGAAGAGTTTCGCGTCTATTAACTACATTCCTACTTCTTAAATCAGGATATGACCTAGATTATTATTACTCAACGTCATATCTAATATTAAAAACATTAGATGGTTATTATTCTTCTTTAGAAAAATCATCTGCTAAATGGAATGAAAACGAGAATGATTATTCCTATTTTGTTTTATATCAACTAGGGACTCTTCTTGAAGGATATAAAAAATTGAAGTTTATTTTGAAGATAAATTCAAAAAAAGCTGTATTGACTGAAAAAATTAAAACAATAGTTAATCAATCAAACATTCCAGTTAATAAAGGCGATATTGAAGAAATTTTATTCGCGAATAAAAGGGACTCAATTGAAGAGGCTCTTGCTAAATTAATAAAGAACGGAGATATTCGTATTATTCAAAAAGGAAGGTATAGCCTTTATTACCGAAAATAAGGTGGCTACTACTAACCTTATTTATATTTATAGGTTTAGAATATATAGAATCGCAAAAGGAAAACGCATGGAAAGATTATTGGATAATAGAAGTGGAAAAGAAGTTGAACCTAAAACACTTCTTTCGGTTAATAGGATTAACGATACATTGATATTTGAGTTTGAAGCATATGATTCATCTTTGAATAGCTTCTCTAATATCGATAATGATGAATTGTATAATGGGGACGTAGTAGAAGTATTCCTAGATTTAGGGGATGAATTCTATTATGAATTTGAAGTCGCTCCAAACGGGGCCAATTTTGTTGCAAGGATAATTAACGGAACACCTGTATTCATTAATAATGATTTCTTTTCATCTAGTTCTTCTATTAAAGATGGTTCTTATTTTGTAACAATGAAGATTGATTTATCTAAACTTGGGAATAATAAAAAGATTAGATATAACGCTTTCAGGATCGAAACAAAAAGAATTGAAACCAATTACATATTAGAAGCTTTATCTCCGACTTTATCTAATACATTCCATGCTAGGGATAAATTTATAGAACTAAATTAATACATGGGTCGCTTATTTTTTCTTTTTTAGGAATAAATATATACAGGTAATAATTAAAGAAATAGAAACTGTTCCTGCAATTATGGATGTAACGATGATTACATCTTTTTTGTTATTCGGAGTGTCTATTTTATCTTGATTATTAGATGAATTATCTTCCTTACTAGAAGAAGTGGTCTCTATTGAATTTGATGTAACAAGTTCATTAGACTCCGATGAACTTGATATAGGGGGCTCGCTAGATGAACTAGAACTGCTTGATTCTATTTCTATTTCTTCATAAATGGCAACTAGGTAAGTATCTTCGGTTACAATGAATGTATATGTTTCATTCGTGCCTATTATGTTCCCATCTTTATCGGCCCATCCTACAAACTTCATTCCTTCTTTAGGCTTATCTGCCTTAATTGTAACGGATGAACCAACCGTAACATTTTCTTCACTTCCTGATCCATTTGAAATAACTACATTTACTTTCTTTTCTAGTTTAGGAATAGATAAATCCAATATCTCGTTATCTTCATTATCGAAATGTTTGTGGCAAATTAGACAATCTTTATGCCCTTTAATGCCTTCATCTTCAGTGGTAGGGGCAATTTCGGTAATCCAAGAAGAATATGAATGGGTTCCATATCCTAAATCAATATCTAATGATTGAACCTCAAAAGCAGGGTTAGTAAAAGGCTTACTTTCGATATGTTTGTTACCCTTTGTAATACAAGTGGATTGGCTAGAAATTGATATAACGGTATCGACGGTTTCACTATCTATATGGCCAGAATCTTCTTTACATGTCCTAGTTGCCTTTAAAGAAGAATAGTCTTCGTTCCATTCATAAATTGGTTCATTCCAATCATGGATATGTTCATTTATTTCTTCTTTGATACATTTTGTATAGGCCTTTATTCTAGCGACATAACTTCCGTTAAATAGTTCTTCATAATCTTGGCCAACTTTCTTAAATGATGCTTTCTTTTGATCAATGGTAGTCAAACTGATACGGGCATCATTAGATGGGTTAGTTACTTCAACTACAATAGAAAAATAACTACCTGGGTTTAATAAAATAGGATTATCCAATTCGATTGTCTTATATCCTTGGTATTTATAATGTTTGGTCTTTGTGGCTGTTAATGTCCCTTTTTCTACTGCAACTGCACCCATGCTAGGGACATTGGCATAGACTTTGATAGTTACATCTACATCATTTCCAATAAAGGCAACATTGACTGCTTTT
>DAVZIW010000078.1:0-7272 GCA_052273085.1 Candidatus Alloenteromonas sp. | reverse complement strand
CTTGGACAATCCTAATCTTATCTTTATCTATTTCTCCAATTATTCTTATCCCTAATCCTGGGCCGGGGAAAGGTTGCCTATATACTAGGTTTCTAGGCAATCCTAGTGCTAAACCTAGTCTTCTCACTTCGTCTTTAAATAATAATCCTAGAGGTTCGATTAAACCTAGGAAATCGATATTTTTGGGTAGCCCACCGACATTATGATGTGACTTAATCTTGCTAGATATGCCTAATCCAGATTCGATACGGTCAGGATAAATCGTGCCCTGGGCCAAAAAGCAAGGTCTCGTGATTTGCCTTTCTTCTTTTTCAAATACATCAATAAAAGTCTTTCCGATTATCTTTCGCTTTGCTTCAGGTTCGCTTATTCCTTTTAAGGCATTTAAGAATATATCTTTTGCATCGACTTTCTTAAACTCTAGGGAGAACCTAGATTTGTCATTGAATAAAGATGAAACTTGTTCGGCTTCATCTTTTCTTAATAAACCATGATCTACAAATACACATATAAGGTTCTTTCCAATCGCCTTATCTAATAAAGTTGCGGTTACTAAAGAATCAACCCCTCCAGAAAGTGCACATAAAACAGCATTATCTCCAACTTGGTTTCTAATAGAAGTGATGCTTTCATTGATAAAATCTTCCATCTTCCAAGTAGGTTTACATTTAGCAATTTCAAATACAAAATTCTCTAATATCTTATTCCCATATACTGAATGGTTGACTTCTGGATGGAATTGAAGTCCATATAGCTTTAGAGCTTCATTAGCAAAAGCAGAAATAGGAGTATTCTCGCTTTTGGCAATGATTTCAAATCCATTAGGCAATTTTGTAATTGAATCCCCATGGGACATAAATACATCATGATTAGTAGGGATATCCTTAAATAAAGGGCTATTCTTAATATTTGTTATTTTAGTTAAGCCAAATTCTTTTTTAGATGTTTGGTTGACACTTCCTCCAAGAGAATATGCAATCTCTTGGGCCCCATAACAAATACCTAATATAGGTTTACCTAGGTTAAATATTTCTTTATCAATAGTTGGAGCATCGCTTTCATAGACGCTTCTTGGCCCGCCGGTAAATATAATGCCCTTGATATTCTTTTCTTTTAGCTTTTTTATAGGAGTAGAAAAAGGAAGAAGCTCGCTATAGACACTTAAATCCCTTATACGCCTGGCAATAAGTTCATTATATTGTCCACCAAAATCTAGTACGGCAATCATTTCTTTTTCCATTTTAGTAGCTCCTTTAATTAAGAAAAAGGCAGGTAAGAAAATTCCTACCTGCCATAAATTTTATTTTATTTAGATCTTTAGACAAGCCTTCATTATGTAGATTGCTAAGAAGGCAAGGGAACAACAAGCAACAGTTATATCGCTCTTTTTGAATTTGTTGGAGGCTAATGTCATGATGGTGTAGGAGATGAATCCCCAGGCAATTCCATCGCTGATGCTATAAGAGATTGTCATGATTAAGACAGTGAAGAAGCCGCTACCAACAGCAACCCAGTCATGCCAATCAAGTTTTTCTAGATTCTTAAACATGCAGACACCAACATAGACTAGAGCAAGTCCAGTGACTGAAGAAGAAGAGAACATTGATAAAGCTGGATAGATAGCTAAGCTTAAGGCAAATAATAAACCAGTGGTAACAGCAGCTAATCCAGTTCTAGCTCCAGCAGCAACGCCAGTAGTAGACTCAACAAAAGAAGTAACGGTAGTAGTACCGCAAACTGCACCGAAGCAAGTTCCGATAGCATCAGTTACCATGGCTGGACGGTCATTGACGGTGATGCTTCCGTTTTCATCAACCATGCCAGCACCAGCTTCAACACCAACTAAGGTTCCGGTGGTATCGAAGAAGTCAACGAATAATAAGGCGAATGTAAAGGCAATTGCCATTGGATTTAAGAAAGCATCAAATCCAAAGAAGCAGCAACCAAAGATCTTTCCAATATTTCCGATTTCGCTGATGTGATAGCTTTCGTTATAGAAAGTTGGCATACCGCTAACACCAGCTTGTCCCATGGAGCCACAGACAATACCCATGATGACAATAGCAATGATGACGGCAAATTTAGAAACCCAGAAGCTCCATTTCTTATTTTGTGGGAATGAAGAAAGGACTAAGACAATGATGATTCCGACAATACCAGTGATGACGGCTGGGCTAGTGAAATCGCCAAAGCCAACACTAGTAGCGCTATTTGGAACGATGATTCCAATGTTTTGGAAACCGATAAAGGCAATGAAGAAGCCAATACCAGCAGAAATAGCAAATTTTAAAGACTTAGGAATATTGCGTACAATCCAAGCACGTAATGGAGTAAGACTGATGATTAAGAATAAGATACCATCAACGAAAACGATGCACATGGCTTGGGCAAGATTGAATCCCATTCCAAGCATGACAGTAAAGGCAACAAGTGAGTTGATACCTAATCCGCTAGCTAATCCAACAGGAAGCTTACCATAAAGCCCCATTAAGATGGTTGTGACAGCAGCACTAATTGCTGTAGCAGCAAATATTGCAGCCCTGACTTGGTCAACAGATGCCCAAGTCTCGCCATAAATTAAAATTTGTCTGATGGTTTTCCCACCTTCTATTATTTCACGAACGTTACTTCCGGGATCAATGCCTGCAATGTTAGCCCAGTCACCGGCGAGCATGTTGGAGTTAAGTGGCAAGATGTAAAACATTGCCAAGAAAATGATGAGGCCACCTACAAGCTCTCTTACGATGCTTGATCCTCTTTCCGAGATATGGAAATAGCGGTCCAAAAAGCGTCCAAAACCAGTCTTTGGACTCCAGGAACCATTTCCATTAGATGGGTTGCTTTTTATGGTTTCTTCCATGGTTACCCTCCTATTAGAAGAATTATCTAATCAGATATGTAGTGGGATCCAAGAAGAATAAAAATGAAAAGCTAACGCAATTTTTACTTTCTTGTCGTAGTGCCTTCACTAAAGGAGAAAGCGTAGAGACTAATGGACCATATCACCATCATATACGACTTCGACTTGGATATTTTAAATTAAAACAAGATGATTTTGTTATGAAAGCACTTTCAAAAATGTTCTTTTTAAGCGATATTTATTTCTTTCCTAAGGAAAGGGAATGTATAAATATTTTTGCCTATTTTTTGCTAATAAAAAAGTTGTTGCCAAAAAGGTATTTTCAAGGTAGAGTTATTTTCCGGGTAGAAACATGGAACTCGGAACTAGACACTCCATACGAAAGAAAAAGCGTAGGGAGATTTTTTCTTGTTTTGGCCAGTTTCTTCTTAATCCAACCCCTTTTGTTATTTAGGACTTAGAGTTATCTAGGTCCTTTTTTTCTAAAAGGAGCAGGTGAATAAAAAAAGGAGGGCTTAGGCGTATGGACCAAGCAAAAAAACTTATCCTCGATGTAAACGAGGCTCCTAAGAAGATTTCGGAATGGATCATCTTAGCGATTCAGCACGTGCTAGCGATGTTTGTCGCGTGCATTACAGTTCCTCTATTAGTATTTTCTGGACCAATGGAAGTTGGGGCTGAATTTGCTAATGCTGGTGCTAAGGTACCATTTATAAATATAAGCGGTATATCCTTAGCCCAGACTATGATTGCCCCAACTCTAGTTGCGGCAGGGGTTGGAACTTTGTTCTATATTGTCTTAACCAAGATGAAATCACCTGTCTTCCTTGCTTCTAGCTTTGCTTATATTGCCCCAATGTGCGGCGCGGTTGCCTTGGGTGCAGTCCCTGCTTCAATGGGAACTGATGGAGTTGCTGTTACAGCAAGTGCAGGAGAAACTGTAATTGGATTTTTTGCTAATATCTGGGCACTTCCGATCGGTATGGCCATGGTTGGAGCTTTATATGTAATAATCGCGATAATTATTAAATTCGCCGGAGTCAATTGGCTAAACAAATTGCTTCCTACCATCGTAATTGGACCAGTCATCATGGTCATTGGATTAGGGTTAAGCGTTTCGGCTGTTAATAATCTAGTCTCTTCTAGCGGTAGCCATGAATCTTATAATCTAGTTGCCTTGCTTTGTGGCTTAATTGGCATGATCGTAACTGCTATATGTGCCCATTATGGCAAGAAGACATTAAGTTTAATCCCATTTGTCATGGGTATGGTTGCTGGATATGGCGCATCAGCTATATTTACTGCGATTGGATATTATGCCTGCGGAAGTGAAACCTTCCATGTTGTTGATTTCTCTCCTATCGTCAATAATTTCAAAAACATCGGAGTACAAAGCTTCATCGATGTTCCTAGCTTCATCTTCCTTCCTGAAACATTTAAGGCTGCTGCCCCAATTACTGGTAACCAAATCGGAAGCATTGCCTTATTATTCATTCCTGTTTCATTAGTTACTATCTGCGAACATATTGGTGACCATAAGAACCTTTCTGGAATAATCGGCAGGGATTTATTAACTGACCCAGGATTATCTAGAACCCTTATTGGAGATGGGGTTGCCACAGCTTTAAGTGGAGTAATGTGTGGTGCTGCCAATACTACCTATGGAGAAAATGTTGCAGTAGTTGGCGTTACTAAGATTGCTAGTGTCAAAGTTATTATCCTAGCTTGCATTATGACTATATTGCTAGGATTCTTATCTCCAATAATGTCAGTAGTAGAGACTATCCCAACTTGCGTTACTGGTGGGGTATCCTTGCTCTTATATGGATTTATCGCCGCTAGCGGGGTAAAGATGTTAATTAATGAACAAGTCGATATGTCTAATACCAAGAATATCTTTGTCGCATCGGTTATCCTAGTTTCCGGAATTGGTGGATTGGCCTTGAAGTTTATTTTCCCAGGAACTTCTACAATGATTACTGTTACTTCAACCGCCTTCTCAATGATCCTAGGTATCTTGATGAACCTAATCCTAAAAGATAAGAAAGTTGAAGCTAAAGCTGAATAATTATTAATTCAATATCAACGGCTCTTCTATAATGGAAGGGTCGTTTTTATATGTGGATTAAAATCCATTTCTTATTTTTTAGCGAAGACAAATGGAACTGTGCAGAACCAAAATTATTTAGATTAAAGATGGTCTTTTTATGGAACGTTGTTAAATGATTTGCTAGATGTTTATTGGCGATAATATGTCTTATTTTTTACAAAAAACTGTTTTAAAACTTGCCGGGTGTGTATTAGATATGTGACAGAGCCTGGATCGCCTCTAACCAATGCGCAACTCTAAATCTAACCCTGGATTTATATTCGAATTCAAAAAAGGCGAAGATGAATCTAGCGTAGATAAATTAGCCAAGAAAGCATTAGACCGAATCGAAAAGAAAAGATATGACGAAGAGGTAAAACTTGATGGGGTAAGTAAAATTATTAAAGTAGGCATAGCCTTCTTTAATAAGAATGTAAAACTGGAATCAAAGAATGATTTTGCTAAAAATGCCTAATTACTTAGCAACTTCTATATCCATTTTCTCTATTTCTTCCTTCGTAGGGACATAGATATATGGGTTATTGCGGTGGAGTTCTTTATAATCTAGCCCATAGCCAACGACGAATTTATTCTCGTGTAGAGTCTTTCCTACATAATCTATTTGGACTCTACTCTTTCTTGCGCAGGCTTTATCTAACAAAGTGACTACTATAATTTGCTTTGGGGTATATTTTTTCTTTATGTGGTCGATAAGGTATTTCATTGATAACCCTGTATCGATGATGTCTTCAACAATGACGACGCTACGGGAATCTAGATTAATAGATATATCTTGCTCAAGGGTGATATGACCGCTAGTCTTATCACCTTCATAACTAGATATCTTTATATAATCTACTAGGATATCGCTTTCGATGTGCTTGATTAGGTCGCTATTGAAATTCATCGCACCCTTCATGACACAAATAAAGACAGGGAGTCTTTCTTCGTTTTTTAGACGCTCGTTTAAAGAAGTACCAATTCTAATGCAGGCTTCCTCTATTTCTTCTCTAGACATGACAAGCTCTTTCATTTCTTTCCTCCACTTAGATAAAAACTGAATTAGATTATTATATTAAAAATACCCATATTTAGGGAAAGAAAGCGCTATCTTTTCAAAAATTACTTTTGTTTAAGGACAGATAAAATCTCCTATTGTATAATGCTTTTAATATAGTAAATCGCCTCTATCGAGGTCAAAGGAAGTAATCATGCTAGACAACAATGCAATTCTATTCTCCTTATCCGCTAACGAAGACTTGGCTGCTTCTATTGCAAAGAAGCTAGGTGTGGAGCTTGGTTCAAGGAGCATTCGTCATTTTCCTTCTGGTGAAATAATTGTCGAACCAGTCGAGACAGTACGTGGCAAGGATGTATTCATCATCCAATCAACATGCGCTCCGGTTAATGAAAATCTCATGGAGACACTTATTTTTGTCGATGCCTTACGTAGGAGCAGCGCTAGGGAAATAAATTTGATAATCCCTTATTTTGGTTATGCTAGGCAAGATAGGAAAGCCAAACCAAGACAGCCAATAACTGCTGCCTTAGTTGCCCATTTGCTTACTACTGCCGGAGTTGACCGTGTAGTTACAGTTAATCTCCATGCTGCCCAAATCCAAGGATTCTTCTCTTGCCTTGTCGATGATTTGACTGCTGTGCCTTTATTAGGAAGGGCAATCATCTCTAACGGAGCTGATTTGAATAATGTCGTTGTTGTCTCTCCTGACCATGGAGGAGTTACCCGTGCTAGATTATTAGCGGAGCAACTAAATGCCCCGTTAGCAATTATTGATAAAAGACGTAATTCCAAACTTGAACCTGAGGCCATGAATATCATTGGCGAAGTAAAGGGAAAAGATTGCATCATGATTGATGATATGATCGATACTGGGAAAAGCGCGGTTATCGGTGCGAATGCTCTTCTAAGTAGTGGGGCAAGTAGCGTCAAGATTGCTGCTATCCACCCTGTGTTTAGCGATCCTTGCTTTGATTTAATTAAGAATGGGCCATTTAGCGAAGTTATCGTTACTGATTCAATCCCACTAGATGAACGTTTCAAGACTCTAGATTTTGTTCATGTAATTTCATTAGCCTCCATGCTAGCGGAATGTATCGATAGAATCGTGAATAATAATCCATTGTCTGCTGTTTATGCCGCCTATGGTTCCGAAGATTATAAATTGAACCATTAATATAAATAGAAAGGGTATTTATGAAACTTGATAATATTAGATTAGGTTTGACTTACGACGATATTCTTCTTATCCCCCAAAAATCAGAAGTAGTTCCTTCTGAAGTTTCACTTAAGACGTTTCTTACC
>DAVZIW010000077.1:0-7502 GCA_052273085.1 Candidatus Alloenteromonas sp. | reverse complement strand
AATAATTATCCTATCCGGATGCAATTAGGGATTATTTCTTTTAAATGCTTAAGTTGAATTTCATTGACCGAGACAAATATCTTATCTTGGTCCATTATTCTTTTTAATCTATCGTAAGCCTTCCTAACCAAAGGCAAATCATCAAATATGGAAAGGAATTGTTTTGGATTATTCGGAGTAGAAAGAGGCCAGAACCTTTCTCCGTTTCCTCCTGCCATTACTAATCCAGTTAACATATATTGCCTTTCAAGTGTCTTTGACACTCGAAAACTATCGCACAGCAGGAGGGAAAAAGCAATAACGCGAGCAGGTTCAATTAAGAGAAGACAGATAAAAAACTATTTCTTCTCTAAATATTTGTCCAGAACCAACAAGATGCTAGATGTCTTGTTGAACTTTAAAGGATTGTCATTTCTCAAGTTAGTTAAACTCGGGAGGATTTTTGATAATGAATTAAATAATTATCGGCTTCTTTGCCTTTATTGGCTTTATTAATTTCCCTTCCAAAGAACACCTCTTCGGCATCGGAATTCATCCATACCAAATCAAAGCTGTTCTTATTGGTGTAATCAATAATTTTCGAATTCAAAGCGTCATCGTTTTTATCGGTATCAGCAAAAACAATTATTTTAGATTCATCAGGATAATCAGCAATCTCTTTGTTAATTTTCTTATCTTGCCTAATCAATTCCGATTTCGAAGAGGCAAAAATCTTTTTTATCGTAAAAGACCTTGGTTTATAGAAATAATCAATGACGCTTTTGATATATTTATAATCAGACTGATTGGAAGATCTAGTCTCTATGACAATAATAAGCTGCATACTACTCAATCCCCAAAAAATAGGTTTATAAAATCAAAATCTTCAATATTCATAGGTGAATGAGGCAAATTACCACTTAGGTAATCTTTTATAGGAGATCTATTCCCCTTTCCAATCCAAGTATCAATATTGCCGTCAACTCCAAGAACTAAGATAGATTTACTAACCGGCTTTAATGCATTCATAGCCTCTAAATTATGTGTAGTAAAGACAAGCTGTCCTTTACCATATTTAACAAAGAATGAAATCAGTGTCGAAAAATAAGCCGAATTTAAATTCGCATCCATTTCATCAATAAAAGCAATTCCTCCATTCGCACATAAAGAAAGATAAGAAAACAAATTTACCAGTTCCTTGATGCCTGATGATTCAAATTCATATTCGACGTTATAACTTTTATATTTGAATAGGCGCCTTAAATGGATTTGGTCCTTATCTTCTCTTTTGATTAACTCGATAGACTCTAACTCGGACTTAAAATACTTAATAAATCTTTCTAGTCTAGCATTTTCTTTTTCATATTGATCAATCATCCTTGCCGGGATTGTCACCTCATCGGTATAAGCATATGCCAAATTTGTAAGATAATCTTGGAAACCTAAATCATCTTTTTTCAGCGAAGACACTAAATTCATCATTGCCAATCTATATGACCTATGGTTATCAGATTGCTTCATATAAACATTAATATTACGTGAGATAAAATAAAGTCTAAGCAATAGATATTTAATTGATTCAAACTTCACTTTCCCATCATTAGAATGCCATTCGGAAGATATCTTTCTAGCAACAAAAGGCACGATTGATGTCATTGCAAAATCATTTGTTTTAAGTTCATCAACAAAAGGGGAGTTACAATCCTCGCCTACCCTAATTAATTTGCCATTTTCAATTAATAATATGGTTTTATATTTGCCATTAATACTTCTATCGTTAAGTAAAGATATTTCTTCTTTCTTCAAATTATAGGAGTCGCTCAAATCATCAAATCCAAGCAAAATCGAATGTTTTAATATTTGGGTTTCTTTGTATTTAAATAAAATGGATAAGGAAAACTGCTTAGTATTCAAATTAATCAATTTGCTTAGTTCTTCTACGACATCAATTTGGTTTAAATAGTTCGTGCTGGTCGCAATGTTTTTATAAATGTCCAACGCATTAATTAAAGCCGTTTTACCTGAACCGTTATAACCAAATATGCCTTTTACCCTGCTTATATTTTTAATTCCGCTATCGACAATTGTATTAACAAAATTAATTGTAACTTCTTTCTCTATATTCTTAATGCCATTTATTTTTAATTGCAAAATCTCATCCATATCATTATCTCCAACAGAATTATTACATAATGTAATATTTATGTAAAGAAAAATACTAATGCATAGGGTTATATATGATTATATAAGCCTAGATTTTTACTAGGCCAACATTTAAAATTAACACTTGCTATGGAAGAAAAGAAAGCGCCAAGTCTAAAAATTAATATAATACTTAGCTTCGGTATCCAGCTAATTACTTACCTAGTCCCATTAATCAGTGCACCATATGTAGCTAGAATACTTCTTCCTGATGGGGTTGGATCTTTTAGTTATGCTTATTCCATAACTACTATATTCGCATTACTTATTACCTGGGGTTTTCCTTATTTTGGAACAAGAAATATATCCAAACTTAGAGATGATAAGAATGCTCTTTCCAATGAATTCTGGAGCGTGTTTTTTTCTAGAACATTATTCTTTTTGGGATTAACATCTATTTTCTTTATCCTATATTTCACCCATGCATTAGGGAATGTAGTCGACGATGTATTACTATTAATATGTTCTTTATCGCTTCTTAATGCCATGTTTGATATTTCTTATCTTTATCAAGGATTAGAACAATTTAAATGGACTTCATTAGCAACCTTTATTTCTAGCCTTTCTTACTTAATTTGCATTTTTATATTTGTAAGAACTAAACAAGATTTATGGATATATACCTTAATAAAATCATTACAGGCAACTGTGCTTAATATAGTTTTATTTTGCTGTATCAAAGGGAAAATCAATAAGCCTAATTTCAAGCAGATAAACATCTGGAGAGTCGCAAAAGGGAGTGCCCCATTCTTGCTTCCGGTCGCTGCAATTCAGATTTGCACCTTATTAGATCAGGCAATGTTAGGTAATCTAGCCTCCACTTCTGAAGTGGGTTTTTATCAGCAGGCGACCAAAATTACATCATTAGTTACTAATCTAATCGCTGCTATCGCTCCGGTTATATTATCTAGAATTGCCATTTTATATAAAAAAGGAGAGAAAGAAGAAATAAAAGAAAAGACTAGTATCGTATTTGAACTAGCCTTATTAATCGCACTTCCTTCAATCGGAGGATTATTGACTGTTGGAGATAGCTTTATCCTTGCCTATTTTGGTTCAGATTTCTCTCCTGCCATAAATGTTTTATATGTCCTTACCCCAACCGTATTGTTCCTGCCTATTGCTTCTTTGACTACTTCAATCTATTTCTTCCCGTATGGAAAAGAAAAGCTAGTATCGATATTCTATTTTTTATCAATGGCATTAAACTGCATCCTCAACTATTTCTTTATAAAGCTTTGGGGAGCATTCGGGGCAGGAATAGCCACGACTATATCTAATTTGGTCCTCGTCTTGCTTTGTGTCATTTTCTCGACAGAAGAAATAAATTATAAAAAGATATGTAAAAAGGCCATTAAACCACTTATATCTTCCTTGATCATGGCTTTAATTATATTCGGGGTTAATCTATTAATTAAAGATCATGTAACAAGGGCGACATTTAGGACTTTGATTCTTTTCTTAGTCGGAATATTAATCTATTACATATTCATTAGATTGACCAAGGAAGAATTAGTAAATAAATTCGCATTAAAATTACGTAAGAAAATATTTAAAGGCAGGAATAAAGAAAATGAAGATAGCAATTGATTGCAGATATATAGGTAAATCCGGGATTGGAAGGGTTCTAGAAGGGTTTCTAGACAATCTAGATTTCTCTAGAAATGACTATTATCTAATTGGAGATAAATCTAAATTAGAAAAATATCACCCATTCTATATCTTTATCGATTCTAGCGAGCCATATTCTAAAAAGGGAATAACGACGAATTGGAGTTATATCAATAAAAACTGTGACTGCATTTTTATCCCTAATTTCCTTATTCCGTTCGGAATTAAGCTACCCGTGTATTCAATTATCCATGATTTGATATTCCTCGATTTAAGGCAAATAACAACAAATGGATTCATTGACTATCAGATAAAGAAGACTTTGTTAAATAGATGTGCTTCCAAATCTAGACACATATTCTGCGTCTCTAACTTTACTAAATCTAGATGTTTGCATTATTATCATAAATACAAAGATAAATTTGAGACTAATTACATTTCAATTGGTAAGCCGATCCAAGAATTCAATACTTCAAATATAAGAAAAAGAAGCCAGATTGCATATGTAGGTAATGTTAAACCACATAAAGGTATCTTGGATTTATTAAAAGTTTATGAAGGACTAGGCGAAAATAAGCCAGTCCTTAAAGTAATTGGAAATAGAGAAAACTTCATTACAGGATTAGATATAGATGAATCCAAATATAAAGATGTCATCTTCACTGGAGAAATAGCTTCATCTAGTCTATATGAAGAAATCGCAGCTTCTAAATATCTAGTCTTGCCTTCTAAATATGAAGGATTTGGCTTACCTCCCCTAGAAGCTTTATATTTAGGTACTGAACCTATAATTTCTTCGATTGAAGTATTTAAGGAAATATATTCTTCTTTCCCGGTTAAGTTTTATTCTTCTTTGGATGAATTAAAGGAAATGATAATGGAAGAGCCAGATAAGATATCTTCTTCAATCAAGAAAGAAATATTAGATAAATTTAGCTTTAAAAGGTTTGCCACTTCTATAATTGATTACATAGAAAATGACTCCAAAAAGCAAAAATAAGAGGGCCATATAGCAAAATAGCATTCCGCGATGGAATGCTATTTATTTATTCTAAGGCTTAAGGTAACGGTGGCGGAGGAGGTATTGGAGGTAATGACCCGGCATCATAAGAAGCGGTCACTTCATTAGTAGCCAAATCTATTGATAAGCTATATTTAGCCATCAAATAGCTGACTATCAAAGTTAACTTGCCATTTTCCAGAGTTATCTTCATGGAAGACAAATCGATTGTAGTAGATCCATCGACAAGGCTATAACCGACAACTTCATTCTTAACAAAAGAGAAAGTCTTCTCTCCGACAGTATATTTTCCGACAAACTTATCAAAGTCCGTATAAGTCAGCTTTCTTGTTAATTCCAGGGTTACTTCCCCTTCTTTGATGTTGACTTTTCCATCTTTAAATGTATATGTTCTAGAAAAAGAAGTAGCAACTAAACCTGTTTCGGTTTCTTTCCAGGAAGTAATGAAGTCTTGATTGCCATTATAATAGATATAATCATTTTGAACAAAGACTACATTGCTATTGGATTCATCGACATATGTACCCCAAGAATCATAGATACTATTCTTGTAATACTTTTGAGAAACAATAGTAACATAGGTCTCATAGAAATAAATGTAGATATAGACTTTTTCGCCAGATTCATTTGTCGTATATTCAAATGCTATAACGGCCTTGCTAGATTTATCCCCTGCAGTCATGATTAGATAGTTATATTCAACATCTTTATCTAGCCCATCTTTAGAAGAATTAACTGAATCAAGAGTTAACTTGCCATCAAGGAATTTGATGTTTTCTTCTCCGTATTTAGCATATTGGCTATAAGTTCCAAATACGGAAGTGAATACATCAAGTTTGACATAGGATTTAGTGCTAGTAATAAAGCAACCATTGAGGTTATTTTCATAAACAACTTCCCCTACTTGGATACCAAATGTATAGGTACCAGTTCCTTTTTGATAGATTGGCTTCAATTCATAGGAGAGGGTTTTAGAATCGATTACAACCTTTTCAATATCAAGTTCAAGCCTATCTTTATAATTAGAAGAATAGGTACCGAATACCTTATTTAAGGTAGTCATAGAGAATGAATCAAATACATCATCCCCGTAAGTAACTTCGTAATAACCGATACTAGGCTGAATCAATTTAATCGTGATTTCTTTATCGCCAATCTTGCCAACTAGGCTTGGATATCTTTGGCCATGCCAATAAGAAAGGGCAAGATTAGTAGAATTAGTTCCTATGGTAACTTTTAGATTGTCATCAATTACGATAGATAGATTGGCCTTTTTATTATGTATGACCATCGTATCGACAAAATAGCTAAGGAATAAAGCTTCATTAATAAAGAAGAACTTTGTTCCACTAGAAGTAACTTCAATTGAAGTATTTAGCCTATCAGGAGAGACAATATATTCAGTCGAACCGACAACAAACTTAAGCGATTTCCTATTGTTATATATAACATAGGTTGTATCTACTGTAGTTCCATTATATTTAGTGACGAGGCTACCTTCTTCTTCACCCTCACTAATCAAGATGGTATTCCCATCCTTTTTGAATTCGCCAACTAATTCGCTTACCGAATTATAGGCATATACCTTGGTCACATCTTTATTAGTAACGGTAACATAGTGATCGCCAATCCTGATTGAGAATGTATTTTCTCCAGATTTGACGTCTACTCTCATGCCTAATTCATCTACATAGGTAGAATAAACTCCACTTATGTCGCCTAAGGTAAGTTTTTTGTTCTCGACATCCATTTCTACTGTTAATGTAGAAGTCCCATCGAATAAAACTTGCTTATTAAGCGCACCTGGATCAGTGACAGAAGATGTATCTTCATCTCCAAACTTATAGGCCGCAGTTCCTTTTTCATCGCTAATCGCACGAACGATATTCTCGCCATATCCATAATCATCGTTATCATACATTTCCATAGTAACAACGATTGGCAACTTGATATTATTCGTGTCTATTCTAGTTCTGGAAACATAATAGAATTCATTGGATGGCCCATAAGACACATATGAAGGCGAATATCTAGAGCAAGGATAGACACCTTTATCAAAATCAAAGTCATGATCAATAATGTCGTAAATATTATAGGCAGACGAATCCCCAAACGAACTATAAGAACCAGATAGATACCCTACTTCAGGCATAAAGGTATCCAAAGTAGCAAAAGCTCCATCTACTTCTTTTTCTAGATGGAAGAAACCATCTCCATATAAATCAATATAGGCCCTATAGGCGAATTCATTATATGTAGAATCGAATTCAAGAGCCTCTATCTTATAGGTAGTCTCATTCCCTTCGTTATCAGTAACGACCGAATCTAGTTTAATAGCTTTAGTAGGAATTAGATCCAAACTTAGTTTTCCTTCGATAGATAAACCTGTATTAGTTAGATTTAATGTGCCGCTTTTGCCAACAAAAGTACCTTTTAAATCAGAAAAATCTTTCTCATCAATACTTGGAGGAGGAAGAGGTTCGCTACTTGAAGGAGGAAGCGGTTCGCTACTTGCAGTAGAGCTAGTTTGGGTGCTAGAGGAGGAGGTATCCCCGCCACAGCTAGCTAAGCAAGCCAAGGCACCAGTTAATGATAAGAAGAAGCCAATATTCTTTTTATTCATAAATAAAATCCTTTCTTTTTTACGCAAAAAGAATAATAAAAGAATAATTATTGTCAATATCAATGA
>DAVZIW010000076.1:0-7533 GCA_052273085.1 Candidatus Alloenteromonas sp. | reverse complement strand
CGATTATAAGAATATTGAACAAAAATGGGCAAAATACTGGGATGATAACAATGTCTTTTATTGTGACACCCATGATTTTTCTAAGCCTAAATATTATGTATTAGACATGTTTCCTTATCCATCAGGACAAGGGTTACACGTCGGACATCCTGAAGGATATACCGCAACTGATATAGTCTGCAGGATGAAAAGAATGCAAGGATATAATGTCCTCCATCCAATGGGTTGGGATGCTTTTGGTCTTCCAGCTGAACAATTTGCCATTAAAAACAATGTTCATCCAGAAGAATTTACTAGGAAGAACATTGCTAATTTCAAACGCCAAATAAAAGCACTTGGGTTCTCTTATGATTGGAGCAAGGAAATTGCTACAATCGATGAAGATTATTACAAATGGACCCAATGGATATTTATCCAATTATTTAAGCATGATTTGGCTTATGTTGCTGATATTCCAGTCAATTATTGCCCTGAATTAGGAACTGTTTTGGCTAATGAAGAAGTCGTTAACGGAGTTTCTGAAAGAGGAGGCTATCCAGTTATTAGGATGCCTATGAGGCAATGGGTACTTCGCATTACTAGATATGCCGATAAACTAGAGAAAGATTTATCTTTGCTAGATTGGCCAAAGTCTACTCTAGAAATGCAAAAGAACTGGATTGGCAAAAGCGAAGGCGTTTCTATTACCTTTAAGATAAATGGAAGCGATGAAAGCTTTGAAGTATTTACTACTAGAGTTGATACTTTATTTGGCTGCACTTATTGTTGCTTGGCTCCTGAACATCCTTTAGTTGCTAAATTAACCTCTGCTTCTCAATTAGAATCCGTTAATAAATATGTAGAAGAATCCAAACGTAAATCAGATTTGGCTAGGACTTCTACTTCTAAAGATAAGACTGGTGTCTATCTTGGATTTGATGCGATTAATCCAATAAATGGAAAAGTAATTCCAGTTTATTGTGCAGATTATGTTCTAGGTTCATATGGATCTGGAGCAGTTATGGCTGTTCCTAGCCATGATTCTAGGGATTATGAATTTGCCAAAAAGCATAACCTAGAAATAATCCAAGTTGTTGAAGGCGATATCTCTACTTCTGCTTATGAAGGAGATGGAAAGCATATCAATTCTAGCTTTGCCGATGGATTAAATATTGCCGATGCTAAAGTTGCAATTACTAAGAAATTAGAAGAAATCGGTGCTGGAAAAAGAGTCATTAATTACAAATTACGTGACTGGATTTTCTCTAGGCAAAGATATTGGGGTGAACCAATTCCAGTTGTTAAGCTTGATGATGGAACTGAATTCCCTCTTCCAGAAGACCAACTCCCATTAGTTCTTCCTGAATTGGACGATTATAAGCCTACAAAAGATGGAAAGCCTCCATTATCAAAAGCACCTTCTAGCTGGCTAAATTATGTTGCTCCAGATGGAAGAAAAGGCGTTAGGGAAACTAATACAATGCCTCAATGGGCAGGTTCTTGCTGGTATTATATCCGTTATATAGATCCACATAATAACAATGTGATTGGCGATAAGAAATTATTAGACCATTGGCTTCCAGTTGATTTATATGTCGGTGGAGCTGAGCATGCCGTATTGCATTTATTATATGCTAGATTCTGGCATAAATTCCTTTATGACATTGGAGTTGTTTCTTCTAAAGAACCATTCAAGAAATTATTCCATCAAGGTATGATTTTGGGTTCAAATGGCGAAAAGATGTCCAAATCTAGGGGTAATGTCGTTAACCCAGATGAGATAGTTAATAATTATGGAGCCGATTCACTTCGTTTATTCGAGATGTTTGCAGGTCCGTTAGAAGAAGCCAAACCTTGGTCTACTACTGGAATTGAAGGTAGCAAGAGATTTATCGAAAGAGTATTTAGATTAGTCGATGATCCTACTTTCTATGAAAAGATTTCTTCTACAAATTCCCATGAATTGGACTTTGAATTTGCTTCCATGGCTAAAAAAGTCAGTGCCGACTTCGATGCTTTAGCCTTCAATACTGCTATTTCTGCGATGATGGTATTTATAAATGCTGTCTATAAGGCTAAATCCATATATAAGGAATATATCGAGGGATTTGTTAAGATGTTCTCTTGTATTTGCCCTTATGTTGGAGAAGAAATGTGGCAAAAACTTGGCCATGAATCAACTTTAGCTTATGAACCTTGGCCAACTTATAATGAGGCTAATCTAGTCAAAAATACGATGAAGATGGCCATCTCGGTCAATGGTAAAACTAGAGATGTCATGGAATTCGATGTCGATATTAACCAAGATGATGCGATTGCCATGGTAAAAGCTAATCCGAAGATTGCTCAATATATCGATGGCAAGGAAATCAAAAAGATTATCTTTGTTAAAGGTAGAATCTGTAACATAGTAGTTTAATCTAAATCAAATTCATTAGCCCTTGCTGTTGCGAGGGCTTTTTTAGATAGTCTATCTAGAGTAAAATGAAGTTATGAGAAATAATATTATTGTACATTCGATTGATTCTAATCGTATTAAAAAAGACCATTTTCTAGCCTGTGTAGAGATTCCTACCGGCTGCAAAAACAAATATGAGCTTGATGAAGATAGCGGTTATCTGATGTTAGATAGGATACTTTTTACATCAACTCACTACCCACATAACTATGGGTTTATTCCTAAAACCTGGGGTCTAGATGATGACCCATTAGATGTCATGGTTGTTACTAGTGAACCTATAGTTCCTATGGCTTTAGTAAGATGTCATCCAGTGGGAATGCTAAATATGAAAGACTCTGGTTTTGTCGATGAAAAAATTATTGCCGTCTGCGATAACGATCCATTTTATGCCCAGATAAAGCAAATACATGAACTCCCAAATCACCTATTAGATGAAATACGTCACTTTTTTAAAGTATATAAGCAATTAGAGAATGGAAAGCCAACTGAAATTGGTGGGTTTGAAAATAGGGAAGTTGCTGAAGAGGCAATTGAAAAAGCTATTGCCAGGTATAAAGATAAGTTTGAGAAATAAATGCTCTCATATAAATGATCTTGGAAGTCTTGCTTAAGGTGCAGGACTTTTTTCTTTGGGTTTTATCTATTGAACAAAATGATTTAATTGGAAAACAATAATTATTCTAATCGATGATAATTACTAAAATATCTATAATAAAATAGTTCATTAAAAAATATAAAAATAGTACAATAATAATATTTGTGATAAACTATTTTCGATGAAAAACTTCTCTAGAATAATTTCCAATCAAATTAAAGATTCAATTGCTAGTTCACCCATTGTTTTGCTTACTGGATTTAAAGGTAGTGGGAAGTCATATTTAGGTGGTAAATTTTCTTCATCTTCAATTAGCTTTTCTTCTATTAACAACAAGGAATACTTATATACCGCGGATGCAAAACCTCTTAATTTGCTTCTAGGAGATTACCCTAGATTAATAGATGGAATCGAAGTTAAGGAAAAGATGTTTGATGCTTGCGTTTTATTTTCGTCAACAAAAAATGATGGGAAATTCATTTTAACTTCTTCTAAAAAAATAAGTTCATCTTCTAACCTTGCTTCTTTTTCAACGGTTTTTGTTTATCCGATGTCTTTATATGAATCCAAAGAATCCAATGGGAACGTTTCTTTATCTTCCCTTTTTGAGAAAAAGAAAATTGAACCAACTAAACTGATTTCCACTCTTAGTTTAGATCAGCTTATCTTTTCTACCTGTAGGGGAGGGTTTCCAAAGTCTTTAGAGGTTATCGATAAAGAAGAAAAACTAAAAGTAGCAAAATCTTATCTAACTAAGTCTTTAAAATCTGAATTGAGTTTAGCATCTTCAAATAAAAGAGATTACTCAATAGCCCTTTCGATAGTCAAATCATATTCAAAGAATTTGTTCTCTTTTGAAAAGAATACCTTCCTTTTAAAATCTGCAAAGAAAGAAAAATCGTTATCGAAAACCACCTATTATGCTTATATGAAGGCTTTAGAAGACATTTTCTTACTTAATGAGATAAAACCTTGGAATTTGTCTTTAAGAAGCAAAGGAGTGGTTATTTCGGCTTCTAAAAGATGCTTAATCGATCCAAGTCTAGCAATTTCCGCCTTAAATCTGAAACCAGATGATTTCAAAACCAGTCTATTAAGGTTTTCGTATTTATTTAAAAACCTCGTCGCTAGGGATCTTCTAGTCTATTCGCAGAAACTAGGTGGCAAACTTTATTATTACTCGGATAGATATGGACTTGATGTTGATTTGGTTCTTGAACTTAACGATGGTAGATACGCTTTGATTGATGTTGAACTAGGCTCATTTGATATTGATGCTTCTTCTAAACGACTAAACAAGTTGGAGGAGTTAATTCTTTCTTACAACAAAGAAAACAAAAAATATCCATTGATGGAACCGTCACTGAAATTAATAATTACCGCTTCCCCTCGTGGCAATGTTAGAGAAGATGGAGTGGTAGTTGTTCCTATAGGCTGCTTAAAAGATTAGTTTTATTGACAAAATATTGAATTCTTGCTTTTCTTTAATTCTTATTTTAAAAACGATAATAATTAGAATTTTAAATTATTGTCAATTTAAATAATTCTAATGTGCCTTTAATTTTTATTACTTTATAATCATCCTAGGCGAAAGTTATGGACAATATGGAAAACAATATTTCAAATATATTTATCGAGACAAAAAATTATTTTAATTCTAACGAAACTAAGTCGCTTGATTTTAGACTTGCCCAATTAAGGAAACTATACAAAGCAATTAAAGATAATGAAAAAGAAATCGCAGAAGCTCTTCATGAAGATTTAGGGAAATCTTATCAAGAAGCATATATGTGTGAGATTGGTTTGGTATATCAAGAGATTTCCTACATGATTAAGCATTTGAAGAAGTGGAGCAAGCCAAAAAATAAGTTTGCAGGATTAGCGGCCTTCCCTTCTAAAGCAAGAGTTTATCATGAACCAATCGGCAAAGTTTTAATCATGTCTCCATGGAATTATCCATTCCTTTTGACTGTCCAGCCATTAGTAGGAGCAATTGGGGGAGGCAATGTTGCAATAATTAGACCTTCTAGCCAAGCAAAAGCTACTGCTAAGATTATTGAAAAGATTACAAGTTCGACATTCCCTAAAAACTATGTCTATACCTTTTTAGGAAGTAGAGAAGAAGCAGACTTGTTACTTGAAATGCCATTTGATTTGATTTTCTTTACCGGTTCTCCAAATATCGGCAAAATGGTCATGTCTAAAGCTAGCAAGAATTTGACTCCAGTTGTATTGGAACTAGGAGGAAAATCTCCTTGCATCCTTACTAACAATGCAGATCTAGACATAGCTGCTAAACGTTTAGTATTTGGCAAGACCATCAATGCGGGTCAAACTTGTGTTGCTCCTGATTATGTCTTGATTGATGAATCGCTTAAAGATGAATTTATTAAGGAGATAAAGAAGCAAATCTCCTTGCAATTCCCTAATGGAATGATAGAAAGTAATGAATATCCTAAGATTATTTCTTCTAGCAAAAAGGAACGTTTAGTCAAACTAATTGAACAAGAAAAGGTTATTTTAGGCGGCAATTCTAATGATACGAAAATCGAATTAACTTTAACTGATTCAACTTTTGATTCAGAGGTTATGAAAGATGAAATATTTGGGCCTATCTTACCAATAATTACTTATAAGTCGCTTGAAGAAACTGTCCAATATCTAAAGACTCTTCCAACCCCATTAGCTTTATATCTATATAGCTTTAACAAGAAAGAAATTGACTATGTCATGTCTAACCTTAGCTTTGGCGGTGGGGCGATTAATGATTGCTTGATGCACTTATCTAGTCATGCACTTTGCTTCGGTGGCAAGGGCAATTCTGGCATGGGTCAGTACCATGGCAAGTATTCTTTTGATACCTTCACACATAAAAAAGGAGTCCTAATTTCTTCTAAAGGAGATATGAAAATCAAATATCATCCTTATAGCAAGAAAGGACTTAACTTCATTAAGAAAGTTCTTAAATAAATTATTTATTAGACAAGAAGATTCCTAGTTCGTCGATTATCTCTTGATCGGTTTCTTTTGTCTCGTCTTTAAACCACCATTTAATGATTTGGACCAAGCAGCCTGCATAGGCATTTGTCAAGAAATCGACATTTCCAGTTATAAGAGAAAGAGTTTTTAACTGAATTATTTTTGTCTTTATTGCTTCGCGTAATTCAGACGTAAAAATATTTTCTAAAAATAAAAAGGAAGTGGAAATCGCATTGTTTTTAACTAATTTTCTATATTTATCGAATACATGGAAACATCTTCCTGCTAAGTTTTGAATAAAGCCAACTATATCGGTTCCCTTTTCTAATCCATAAGAAAGAAATTCAACTCTAGTACGATATGCCATGAAAGCAAATAAATCATATTTATCATTGAAATGTTGATAGAAGGTTGCTCTTCTTACATTTGCTTTTTTGCAAACTTCATTTACGGTAATGTTTTCAATTAGCTTAGTTTCCATTAGGTGGAACAAAGCTTCTGATAAGGCATTATTTGTTTTGACAATTCTCTGATCCATAAAAAATTTAGACACTTGTTAGGGTTTGTCCATTGCCCGAACTTCTATACTGATTATAGTAGCAAATGCTCTTAAAGAGTAAACTAAATTTAAGAAGGAGGGGGGAGAATGGAAAACGAAGACATAATAATTATTGATTCACTTACTAAGGATTATGGACAAGGCAGGGGCATTTTCAATGTTTCTTTCTCTGTTCATAAAGGCGAGTGTTTTGGCTTTTTAGGTCCGAATGGGGCTGGAAAGTCTACTACTATCCGTCATCTTATGGGCTTTTCAAAACCTGATTCAGGAAAGGCAACTATCAATGGTATTGAGGCTTATAAGAATTTAAGTGGTGCGATGGCATCCACTTCATATTTAATGGGAGAAGTTGCCCTTCCAAAATTACTTACTGGAAAGCAGTTCCTAGATGAGATGGCTTCTTTAAAAGGAGTAACTGATTTCTCGTTAAGAGATTATCTAGTCGATTATTTTGGACTAGATTTATCAATGCTTTGTAAAGATATGTCTACCGGAGGAAAAAGAAAACTAGCGGTAGTATCGTGCTTTATGTCTGATCCAGATGTCATCGTCATGGATGAACCTTCTTCTGGACTAGACCCAGAGATGCAACAACGTTTCCTTTCTTTAATAGAAGAAGAAAAGAAAAGAGGAAAGACAATGCTATTATCTTCCCATATTTTCTCGGAAGTAGATTCTTGCTGCGATAGGATTGCAATTATTAAAGATGGATCAATTGTTTCTTTATTTGATTCGGCATCTTTGAAACATAAAGAAAACAAGACATATAAAATCCGTTTTGCTTCTAAAGATGAATATGATTCTTTCATTAAGAAGAAGAGCCAAAAATGGAAGATTATTGATAAGAGCAATAAAGAACATCAAGTTGTCGTGGTCATTAATGAAAAAGACTCAATGTCTTTAATCAAAGAAATAGCCAAATTCAAGATTAAGGATTTAAGTGAAATAAAAGAAACCCTA
>DAVZIW010000075.1:0-7559 GCA_052273085.1 Candidatus Alloenteromonas sp. | reverse complement strand
GTCATACAATTTAACTTTCGTTTATTAAGTTGCGTTTAGTATTACAAGTGGCGATACTTTTTAGAAAGTTTGTCGAATTCTCTTTTTGCTTGAGTAAAGGGTTTGGCTGGATTGCTTTTTAAATATGCCTCCAGTTCAGGATTAATTAAATTCCTACTAAGTTTTTCATAAGAGAGCTTTCTTAGTTCGTTGAAAATATCAGGATAATTAAGTCTAGTTTTCTCGCTTATAAACAACGATAATAGAATTAAATGCTTTCTAAGCTCGCATAGAGCATCGTCTGCTTTACCATTCTGCGAAAGAACAATCTCACATTCCCCACCACATAATAACTTAAACTCACAATCCTTGCATGTTTGAGCTTTTGACATTACCACCAAATCTTGTTTATGCAAAAAGGAGTAGTCCTTTGAAAAAGTAACTTCCGCACTCATCCCCGGGCAACAATAAAGTCTTCCTTCTATGTCAAAGACAAACCTGCTGATTCCGGCGTCACATCTAATCGGGGTTCTAAATCCGCCAATAGCTCTATTTAAATAGCGACCAAAATAATCTTCGCCATTCATCAAGCAAAATAGTGTGGAAGCATCGCCTCCACTAACTTCTTCTAGAATTTTAACGCTTAAATCATCATACTCACGTTTCCATTTCTCGACCGAATCACCCTTAATGGAAAACTCACCTCTAACGAGTCTAATGCTAATTGTTTTGAAATATTTCTTTAAATAATCAATTGTTTTAACTAAAGGAAAAACGTTGTTTGTAATGCTAACGGCGCATCCAACATAATCTCTATTTTCTATTTTCGAAACATTGTCAATTATAAGATCAAATGTGCCTTTCCCAGAATTGTCTTTTCGATATAAATCATGTATTACCCTATCGCCATCCAAACTAACTCCAAAAAGTATTCCATTATCCTGCAGTTTAGAAACGATGCCGGGGCTTAAAAGGGTTCCATTAGTAACGAATTGGGGGAGGATTTCCCTCCTAATCTCATCCTGCTTATTTTTGCACCAATCACTTATTCTCAAAATGGTTTTCAAATTCAAAAGAGGTTCGCCTTTGCCAGACAAATCAACGTAATACTTTTGACCATCTGGAAATTCTTTGAAAAACAATTCAAGAAGATTTATGGCATCATTATATTTAATCAATTTGCCGTCTTTTGAATTGTTGAAGCAATAAGAGCAGTTGAGATTACAAGCATTAGAAATGTCCAAACAAATTGAATATGAAGTGATTTTATAATTTTTGGCATATTCAAAAGGGCTGGGCAACAAGGGCAAGCTTTGAAGAAATGATTCTTCTATGTTCTCAAAGGAAAAAATGCTCCTTTTATGATCAAAATATACATTTTCACCAAGCAAGCTGTATTTATTCACTATCGATTTCCTTATTAATTTTAAGCATAGAAGCCAATTTTCTTTTTTCTCTTCCTTGCTCTATTATCAAAAACACGCCAATAATAAAAACCATTCCCACCGTGATTAAAATAGGAGACAAAGGGAAACTGTTTACAATATCGATAATCGAAAAATCCTTTAATACAGGAAGCACGCTTATTAGATTAGCCTTATAAGCGATGAAAGAAGACAACAAGCAAGGAAGAGAAAGAAAAACAAAATAAGCAGCGAATATCGATATTTTTATCAAATCTGTATTAAAACCAATCGCCTCTAAAAGGGTAGATTCATTTTGGAGTCTTCTAGTAAACATCAATATAAAAAGCAAGCTAGAAGAAGCAAAAGAAATAATCGACAATACAAAAATAACAACAAAGACAGAAAAAGCAAAACTATATTCACTCAATTCAATGTAAAAATCATGTCCTAAAGATTCTTCGACTTTAAGTTTTTCATCAAAAAGCAAAGGTCGAATATCTTTGCAATTAACATCTAAATAAATTGAATTTGAATCATCGCAAATCGGAGAAAAATAAAAGAAGTTTTCATATATAGAATCATATTTATCTGATGGCAAAGAAATTTTAACTGTAGCCTCGAAAACATTGTCTTTAAACTCAATATTCTCGACAAAATAATCCTTATATAATTTTTCAATAGAAAGCCCTGCCCCTTTAGAAGAATTAGAAACAAACATTCTAGACTGTATGTCATTACATTTTTTCTCAATTTCCGTTCGCATGGAATTAGAAAAAATAATCTTAATCCCGTTGCTCTTTTTGTTCTCGGTAAAACTCTCTAAAGACAATTCGAACTGTTGGAACGCCAATCCTTTAGAAGCGAAGTAATTCGTAAAGTCACTTAATGAATTCTTGTTAAACAAAACCATTTCATTTTTAAAAACTTTTTTAAAAGAATTCGTTGATAGAAGTATGTATGATTCGTTGCTTTTCCTTGCAAAGTTCTTGGCGCCTGTTTTGATATAAGCTTTAACCTTGCTACCATTGATATCAACTTCTTCACCAGGGTTTATATTAAAAGCAGTGAAAAAAGATGCCGAAGCATAACCTACGTTAATGTCTCCGCTAGAAAAAGAATTCAAAGAATCCGAATAATATAAAGGAACAATATCGCTATTTGTAGGACTCTTTACTAAAAAACTATGTTCCCTAAATGATTTTTCATCATCTAAGTAACCCTCGTATCTAATAGAAGACAAATCTTCCTTTCTAACTTGATTAACAAAAAAAGAATGAGAATCTTTCTCGATAATTGTCGTAGATAAAGCCAAAAGCAACCCAGAAGCAATCATCAACAATGAAGTAAAAAGGGTTAAAAACTTATTTTTAGAGAAGGAAAGTTTCAACATTTTCCTTCTGCAAAAAGAATTATTTAAAGCTATGTTCCCTAAAGCGGGTGTCTCTTCTTGCTTTTCGAACGAATTTTCCTTTTTAATTGATTTGTTTTTTAACTTATAAGAGCAATAAAAAGGTAGTAAAGTCATCTTGCTTTCGTCTTTATGTTCAATAATGATTATGATTTTTTTGTCTTGTATCTTCTTAATTAAGTTATAAAAAAGTACTTTATTTTCTTCATCTAGATTTGCAGTAGGTTCATCAAAAATCATTACCTTTTTGTCTTCAAGAAAGACCCTGCATAATGAGATTCTTTGTTTTTCCCCTCTTGAACAGTTTTTGGCTTTCTTATCTAATAATGAATCGACTTTAAAATATTTACATAGCTCAAGAATCTTTTCTTTATCATCACTTACAAAACTCAAATTATCTTCTACGCTTAATTCATCAATTAAATTTTGATCCTGGAAAAGAAAAGAAATATTATTCCTTCTAAACTCTATTCTTTCTTTCCCTTTCAAAGGCGAAAAAGAACCATCTTTAATAAATATTTCGCCTCCGGAAGGATCTTCAATCAATCCAATAATTGAGGCTAGCGTGGATTTGCCACATCCTGATTCCCCAGAAAGAAAATATACATTTCCACTGATAAAATCGATAGAAACATTGGAAAATAACAAATTATCTTCGTATTTTTTCGAAACCTCTCTTAAGGAAATTTTCATTTTTTCTTCTTTCTAAAAAACAATAATGCAGCTGCAAGAGTTGATGCGATAATAACTATTGGATAGATAAATGCAGGTATAAAAGTTGTTGGTAAAATATAACTCATATGTCGAATTGATGAATAATTATTTGCGTATAGTCCCCATAAACATTGGCCTACAATCGCGCCGACAGCCATGGAAACATACATACCAAAGACAAGTGAAGAACATAGCAAAACTGCAAAACCCTTACGTTTTCCCCACAAATTCATCTTGTATATATTGTTTTTTATCTCCTTTATAATGACTTTTGAGTAAATACCTAGCAAAATAATTTCAATTACAAAAAACACAGCGGAAATTGATAAAAGTAAAATCGATTGGGTGTGCATAACTTTTGTTAAAGTTTCATACTCTCCATAAATATCTACAATATCAAAATCATTAATAACTTTATTGCTATTTGAAAGAGCATATTCTTTATCAATCAACACATTAGATAAAGAACCAAATAGCCCTTTTTTATTAATAGACCAGTCCTCTGCTTCTTCAAAATAAGACTCTGAAATAACCGCAGGCCCAAAACCATTATTGGAATAAGGTCTTTGTGGGATACCATTATCATAAATAACATTACCGGCTTCATCCCTATAAGCTGGACCAAGCAACTGATAGAATCCGGTTATAATAAAATCATTTTCAACCAATTCTTTATAAAATCCATTAAATAGCCCATTATCAAGACCATAATTATAAGTTCCGTTACGGTTGTTCTTAACAAATGGGCGGAAAGGCGCCATGCTTTCCTCATTTTCAGGGAAATAATCTAAATAATCACGCCCAAAAAGAGTAAAAGCAAGGGAAGAAGGGAGCATAATCTCATTTTTATTAGTAGGAATTTTTCCTGCAAAATGAACCACACTATCATCTAATGGTAAATCTTCTTTCCAAGAATACCACGAATAATCAACGAAAGTTTTTGACACAACATGGTTACTAGAAAAATTAACGGACCCAGCAATCTGATAATTGCTCAAATCGTTATTTTTGGCAAATTCATTAAAATCGGATTTTAATTCACTGAACGAGAGAGAGCTTTGATAAAACCCAACTTTTTCTATCAATTTCTTGAAACCGGGTTCGTAAATTTTTATAACCGGATTTTGCGAAAAATTCTCTAGTCCACTTTTGCTATCAACAATATCTCCAATATAGAAATTAACATTATAAAGATGATTTTCCCTATATTGTTCTAATCCAAAATCTATCTTATCGCCCAATTTTAAATCGGTATGCCATATTTTGTTATATAGGTTCAAAAATCCATCATTAAGAGAAACCGGTATGTTCAAAATGCCTTTTTCAATCTTCCCGTTCCCAATAGAAAAGGGGATATCCAGCTTCGTAGTTCCTTTACTGACCTCAAAATTTGAAACCAAAGCATAAACAACATCTTTATCATTAATAAGTTTTGAATTTGATAATTTAATAGCAGGAAAAACAGAATTTTCATATTTTTCATATATGGAGGATGGATCTTCTGAAGAAGTAATGGGACTGGAATTTGTAAGAAGTAGGTTTTCTTTATTAACGCTTTCGATTAAGCTATGACTTATTTTTGAATCAGAAATTGATGTCTCATTTAAACCAAAAACGAAAAATGAAGAAAATAAAACCATAAACAATTGCAAAAATCCCATAAGCGTTGGTTTTATATTTATTTTTTTAAAGGCAAGTTTTATCAAAGGCAAATTACTACCTTGGTCTTTTAGTTCGCCGTTCTTTCCATAATTTACTACATCTGAAACGAGTTTTTCTTTATTTGATGAAGCGTTATCGCCAAAGATCAACCCATGATTTTCAATTGAAACAATTCTCTTGCAGTATTTTCTAGCAATGGAGCTATCATGCGTTGCAATAATTACTGTTTTACTTAATGACATTTCGCTAAGAACGTGAAAAACTACTTCGCTATATTCAAAATCTAGATTAGCAGTTATTTCATCAAATAAAAATATCGATGGCACATCGTTCAAATAGGCTCTAGCAACGCTCAATCTTTGTCTTTCGCCTGCAGAAAGAAGAGACACTTTCCTTTTTAAAACATTGGAGAGACCCAAGGTTTCTGCAATTGCAGAAATTTTATTTTTGTCTTTGCAAACTAGTTTTAAATTATCAAAAACCGTTAATGATTCAATGTTATCGCCTTCTACCGCCACATAAGAAATGATTTGGGTAGGAGAAATATCTATTTTCCCGTTATCTGGTTGTTCGATTCCATAGATTAAATTTAAAATAGTTGTTTTTCCGGAGCCCGAGACGCCGCAAAGACAATAAAGCCCAGTATCAAAAGTGAAATTTATATCTTTTATAATCAAATTACCATTAAAA
The DNA here is from genome assembly GCA_052273085.1 of Candidatus Alloenteromonas sp. GTDB lineage: Bacteria > Bacillota_I > Bacilli_A > RFN20 > CAG-826 > Alloenteromonas. The sequence goes on along the minus strand of DAVZIW010000075.1, from coordinate 1,700 downwards.
GATTTATCGACATTGACAAACTTTATCATATAAATATTCTATTGAAAAAACACAAAATAGCCTACTAACAATTAGGAAGCGGAAATTCAGGATTTTGAGAAACTGGACCCAAATAACCTCTAAAACTAGGCTCTGCAGCCCTTGTATAAATGAATCCTTCGACGAAATCATTAAAATTAGCTATCGTAATAGTGAATTCTCCAGTTGCCAGCACTCTATCTCCGCCTAAAATATCCCAAATATCCTTCCAATAAGTGTATGAACCACTGATTTCTGTCCATAAACCGATTAGTCCCATTGACATATAATATCCAGATGGACAATATTTAGCGCTAGCGGCACCAAGAGTTCTTGTTTCTTTTTGATGATAAGAAATAGAGCGGCTATAAAGGTACGATATTTCTTGAGAATGATTAAATCCGAAAGATGTTCCGGAACTTAAAGACCCAGTAAGACCTGCAAAAGATGCTCTAGCCACCAAATCTACAACAAAACTTTGGTGAAAATTAATATTAGACCTAGCCGACATCATAGCACTTGCAGCAAAAGTATCTTCGCTAGTATTTGAAAAAGTATAGGAGCCACTCTTAAGCTGTGCGTCAGAATAATAAGTGTTTAAATAATTGGTATATACACCGGTTTTACTATACATTCTTTCTATAGAATAGGTGTAATAATAACCAAACCCACCTTCTTGATATTGCTGGCTACGATAAGTTTCAAATGTTTCTAGATTTCCGATACGACCTTTTAGTTCGCTTGTGGAAAAATACATTTGATAGGTCTGCCCATCAACAGAAAACTGAAGTTGTTTCTTGTTGCGAAATATTTCCTTGTCAAACCCATGATTGTCCAGCAAATCAAGTGGATTAGAGCCTCCATAAAACAAAGCCATAAAGAAAGGCAAAGAAAATACAAATAACAATTTTTTCATAAAAATTTTCCCTTTATGTTTGTTATTTATACATATTATGATTAATATGTCAAATTTATTTAGGCAGCCAAACAAAAAGCCTCCATAAACAGGAGACTTTTGCTATTTTATTCAACTCCGACAAGGAAGGAATATACAGGTTGGTTGCCACGTTTTATATCGACATCCATATCATCTGAATATTTATCATTGAGCACCTTATTTAGGTGTTCTTCTTCTTCAATAGTAACGTCTTCCCCGACAATGACAGTAAGGATCGAATCGTCCTTGCCTACTAATGAATCAATTAAGTCAAATAAGGCATGGCATTTATCTTTGACGCAGGAAACGATATTCTTTTCCTTCATGGCCATATAGAATCCCTTTGTAATGTGGACTCCTTCAATATCAGTATCCTTAATCGCATAGGTAACTGAGCCGGATTTAATATTCTTCAAGGCTTCTTTCATGTCAGAATATACTTCCTCGGCATCGCCTTCGGAATTATACATCATGGCAGAAGACATACCTTGTAAGATAGTCTTAGAAGGAATTACTAATACATCAATCTCGCTAGATTCCATAACTAGGCTAGCTTGGTTAGCGGCCATGACGATATTGGAATTATTAGGTAGCAAGATAACATGCTTGGCATTTACCCTTTTAATCGCATTTACAAAATCCTCAGTAGATGGATTCATGGTTTGTCCACCAGAGACGATTTCATCGGCGCCGAGTTCTCTAAACATCTCATCTAACCCAGGACCACTAGAAACAGCAATAAGCC
>DAVZIW010000074.1:0-7588 GCA_052273085.1 Candidatus Alloenteromonas sp. | reverse complement strand
GTCTCTAACTCAACTATATATTTTTTACTTTCGAGGTAATATTTTTCGAAAGCCCTATAGTCCATAATGATTTTGTCTAAAAATTCATCCACTTCATCTGGATCATATCCATTTCCGTTAGGCTTGAATGTCTTATTCAAAATCTTTGTAGCGTTAAGACTTATGCTGTTATCTTCCATTGAAAACTCCCTTTTCGATTATATCGAAAGATAGTTCATCTATCAATATAAACCAAGATTTTATATAATGATTCGGTGAAAAAATTAGACACTTTATTAAAGAAAAGAAAAACTATTGCCTTCTTAGATTTAGAAGGAACCCAACTAACCCACGAAATAATTGAGGTTGGTTTAGTGAAAGTTACTTTAAATTCTGATAACTCAATAAAGAAAGAATTTAAGGGTTTAAAACTATATGTCCTGCCTAAAAGTCATGTCGGAAGCGTTGTAACTCACCTAACTGGCATAACTGATTCGTTAGTAAAAAAAGAAGGAATACATTATTCAGAAGCCATCTCCAAAATCAAGGGATACATGGGTGAAGATTATGAAAAATGTATATTCATGGTATACGGCAATCAAGATGCTGCAATGTTTATAAATACCTATAAGAAAAACATGGAAACTAATTTTGAAGATTCCAGGTTTTTAGCCAGTAGATGCGTCGATATGTCCAAGTTCTTCCAAAACTATTTCTCAGGGAAAAATGGGAATCCTATCTCGTTAGAAAAGCTATGCGAAAAACTTGAAGTCAAATATAGAGGAAAAGCACATGATGCCTTAACTGATTCCTATGCTTTACTTGATTGCTACAAAGCATTTTTAAGTAAGCCAGATTTAGTCAAGAATAACTACAAGCTTTCCTTATCAGAAAAGACTAACTACCCTTATTCAATTAGGCGAGTTATCAATGAATTAAATAATGGGAATGTAGTTACTCCTGAACAATTCGAAGAGTTCATTTTAGGAGATTTAAAATGAGCGAGATCAATTATCCAAAAGGAACAAGTCACCCTACATCCATAATAAAAAAGAAGGAAAAGACAAAAAGAAATCTAAAAGTCCAAGCCGGCAATAGAGGGCTAGATTTTGAAGATGCGATAAACCAGACAAATGAATACTATAAAGAGAAAGGTCTTTGCCTAGTTACAAAAAGACCAACCCCAATAAAAATAGTAAAGGTAGATTATTCAAAAGGTGCAAAAATAACTGAAGCATTTTTTGAGACTCAATCCACAACTGACTATAATGGAGTATATAAAGGAAAGTATCTAGATTTTGAAGCAAAAAGCACTAGAAGCAAAACTTCTTTTCCTCTTGCAAATATCCCTCCGCAACAAATAGAACACCTTAAAAACGTAATATTCCATAAAGGAATTGCGTTCTTTCTTATCAATTTGCATTGTTTTAACAAAACATACTTAATAGATGCAAGGATAGTAATCGACTATTATGAAAATAAAGAAAGGGCATCAATTCCTTTTAAAGATTTAGAAGAAAAAGGATATCTAGTAAAAGAAAATTATAGGCCAAGATTAGATTACCTTAGCATCCTTGATGAGCATTTTCTTTAGACTTACAAATACTAGAAAAAGGACATTCTTTACATAAAGGATTTTTTGCATGGCAAATAGTTCTGCCATGTTCAATTATTTGGTGATGTAAATTAATCCAGCTCTCTTTTGGAAATGCCTTTTTGGCTTTTTCCATAACTTCAATCGGAGTGTCTTTTTCTTTAGCAATCCCTAGGCGAGTCAAAACCCTTTTGCAATGGGTGTCGACTGGAAATGAAGGAACATTAAAGCATTCTGCTAAAACTACTGAAGCAGTCTTAACCCCTACCCCAGGAAGAGAAACTAAATCAGACATATTAGAAGGAACTTGCCCTTCAAATTTATTAACAAGCACCTTACTCATTTCTAACAAATTCTTAGCCTTGTTTTTATATAATCCAATAGATCTGATAATCGATTCAATTTCTTTTATATCAGCATTAGAAAAAGCATACGGATCATGAAAAAGAGAAAATAATTTTGGGGTAACTAAATTAACTGCCTTATCTGTAGTTTGGGCAGATAAAGATACTGCAACCACGCATTGAAATGGAGAAGCAAAAACCAAGCTACATTTAGCATTTGGGTAGCTAAAAGAAAATATATCTAATATCAATTTATTTCTAATCGTCATCTTTAACCCATTTGGTCTTAGCTATTTCAAAAGTCTTCTCAATGTCTTTATCCCAATTTGAATTGACTGAGGAGACACCTTCTTTTTCAATATCTTCGCTATGACGATAAGTTCTTAATTCCCTATCAATAGACTTAAAAGTCTTCTTTCCAGCAGCCAAGCTAGCCTCTAATGCGCCTTTTATATCTTCTTTCGAATAAGAAAAATCAAGCCAAGAAGACAAAGTCGAAGATTCTAAAGGAGATAAAGTCCTATTAAGCCTAGATTCAAAGAAGGAAGATAGCTCAGAAAGATCATTAGCCCTAGAAGCAGAATAAAGAGCAGACCTTTCTTTGGCTACATCTAGCTCGAACAATTTATAAAGTTTCTTCTTTAATGGCTCTAAAGAAGTTCTAATTTTTCCACCGCTTTCATCATAAGAAATAAAATCTCTAGAAAGTAAGGAAGCAAGAGCGTTATCTATATCTTTTGTTTTGTAATTCATCTTTAAGGAAAGCAAATCAGCAGTGACTAAATCATTGCCTTGTAAAATAAGATGATCAACCATTAGCAAAACCATCAAATCAGATTCACTGATTCCTAATTTCTTATATTGCTCAAGTAACAAATAATGGAAGTCAACAGCAACCATAGAAGAATTGATATAGCCCATATTATTTCTTTTTCCTTTCCATCGCGATTTTATCGGGGTTTAAATTATCAAGCAAATTAAACAAAGTTGAAATAGCGACTTTGGTTTTTTCTTCAAGTTCAAACCCTAGTCTATTAGCAAACCTATTAGCCCTAAGAATTCTAAGCGGATCTTCTTTGATTCTAATATAAGGATTGCCGATAAATTTAATTAAAGAAGTCCGCAAATCTTTAATACCTTGATGAAAATCATATACATTATTATCTAAGTCAATGTAGATAGCATTTATAGTAAAGTCCCTGCGGAAAGAGTCTAAGAAAATTGATTTTGTAAAACTGATTTCTGAAGGATGACGATAATCCAAATATTGTGATTCTACTCTTAAGGTAGTTATATCAATATGAGTATCTTTAACCTTGATTTTAACGCATCCAAACTTAGAAAAAGTATAGTCGCCATCAGGATAAATATCCTTAATCTCATTTGGAGTAGCATCAGTTACAAAATCATAATCTGATATCTCTAACCCTAATAAAAAGTCGCGGCTAGTCCCCCCTATCATATACAAAGAGTAACCATGTTCTTAAAATTTATTTGCGACTGTAATAAACACTTCTGGAAGCATGTTTATATTTTACCATTATGAAGGTAAGAAAAAAGCCCCGGCAGTACCGAGGCTAAACCATTTTAGATAACTTAGTTAAGCTTTTCTTTTAAGGTTTTGGAAGGCTTGAAAGCGACGGTATTAGAAGCGGCGATTTCAATCTTTTCCTTGGTGGAAGGATTGGTTCCGACACGGGCGGCTCTTTCCTTCTTTTCGAAGATACCAAAGCCAGAGAGCTTGACGGCTTCACCCTTTACGAGGGCTTCTTCAATGGTGGCTAAGGCTTTTTCGACAACAGCTTCGGCATCACGATGTGAGACTTCAGCTTTTCCGGCGACAATGGTGATTAATTCAGCTTTGTTCATGGATATTTTATCCTCCTTATGCTGTTTGGTAAAAAAAAATTAACATCTAGACACGTGTTTTGCAAGTTATTTTTTAAAATTTACCTAAAAAAGAGAGTATTTTTAGGAATATTGCACAAAAATTCGATGCCATCGACACTTTTTGGAGTTAAAAAAACAAAATGTCTTTAAAACCTATTTTCTTTCTCGATAAATAATATTTATTGGGGTTCCTGTAAAATCAAATGATTCACGAAGCCTATTCTCTAAGTACCTGGTATAAGAGAAATGCGCGAATTTTGGATTGTTGCAGAACATAACAAAAGTTGGAGGGTTAATTGAAACCTGAGAAGCGAATTTTATGTTTAGTCTTCCATGGTTAAAATCTGGAGTCGGGTTTAAAGCTTGCGCGTCAGAAATTATTTCATTCAAAATTGAAGTTGGTACACGACGACAGCAAGAAGTATAAGCTTCTTCTATTGAAGGCAAGATGTTATTAACCCCTTTAAGAGTTTTAGCGGAAGTGAAAATTATTTTTGCGAAATCTAAGAACTTGAATCTGCTTCTAATTTCTTTTTCAAATTCGGTTTGCATTAGGCCTTTAGGAGCTTCGTCCCATTTGTTGACCACTATCACTATTCCTTTATGGGCCTCAAAAGCATAACCAGCGACATGTCTATCTTGATCAAGGATACCAATAGAGGCATCAATGACTAAAATAGCAACATTGCTTCTGTCAATGGCACGAAGAGCACGAATTGAAGCAAATTTGTCAACTGATTCATAAATTCTGCCCTTTTTAACTAATCCAGCCGTATCAATGGCAACATAATGTTTGTCATTAACTGTAAATGGAGTATCAATAGAATCTCTAGTCGTTCCAGCCAAAGAATTTACGATAACTCTATTCTTGCCAAGGATAGCATTTGTAAGAGAAGACTTACCAACGTTAGGTCTACCTATGAAGCAAAAAGAAATCGCGTCTTTATCTTCTACCTCTTTTTCTTCAGGAAGTAATTTGATTATCTTATCAAGTAAGTCACCAATACCAATACCGTGGCTAGAAGAAATGCAAATTGGGTCTCCTAAGCCTAGTGAATAGAATTCGGCAGCGTTACCTGTTGATTCAACATTATCAATTTTATTAACTGCTAAAATAACAGGCTTGTTAGCTTTGTAAAGCATTTTGGCTACAGCCCTATCATCACCAGACAATCCTTTTTTTCCATCGACAACAAAAACAATGACATCAGCTTCGTCTATAGCGATTTGAACTTGCGCCCTTATCTCTTCTTGGAAAGGCGCGTTTTTAATTTCGACTCCACCAGTATCAACAACCGAGAATTTCTTTGTAAGCCATTCCCCAGTTCCATATATCCTATCTCTAGTAATACCAGGAGTATCTTCTACAATGGAAAGTCTAGTGCCGACTAATCTATTAAATATTGTAGATTTTCCCACGTTTGGGGAACCAACTAATGCAACTAATCCTAATGACATTTTTCACTGACTCCTGTTCTGTCTTCAACAATCTTTAAAATTGCATCGACAACTTGTTCAATATTTAGGTGGGAAGTGTCTAAAACAATTGCATCTTCAGCTTCTCTTAAAGGGGCAAAATCCCTGTGAGAATCGATATAATCTCTTTTCTTAACATCATTAACGACATCTTCATAACTGGTGGGAATGCCTTTTCCGACATTTTCATCAAATCTACGTTTTGCCCTAGTTTCTACTGACGCTATTTGATAAATTTTTACATCAGCATTTGGAAGGACATAGGTACCAATATCCCTGCCATCCATTACCACCGATTTTGACTCGGCCATTTTCCTTTGCATATCAACTAAAGCAAGTCTTATGTCTTTATAGGAAGCGATATAGGAAACATTAGAAGAAACTAATGGTTCTCTTATTGGAGCCGTTACATCTTCGCCGTTACAGATAACTTTTCCATTTTCAAGCAAGTCAATCTTTACATCTTTTATGATTGAACAGGATTCTTGTTCATTTTTTGGATCTAGATTTGCCTTTATTACAGCATGAGTAAAAGCGCGATACATTGCCCCTGTATCAATATAGGTAAACCCTAGTTTTTTGGCTACGATTTTAGCAACAGTGCTCTTACCAGCCGCAGCAGGTCCATCAATAGCAATAGAAATTGTCTTACTCATGTTTACTCCCTTACAAACAATACATACATCAAAATAAGTCCTATAACAGCCAAAACTGCTACAAGTATCTTTAGCCATAGAAGTGATCTTCTTCTTTTTAAATAGGCTAAATATGGTGCTTTTACTTTTTCGTTATCTTCTTCAACGAATTTTTTGGCGTTATTAGAGCTAATGCCGCCATTAGTTGGAATTTCCTCATTAGCCTCGCCATCACCTAAAAAAGATCCATCAGGAGCAAAACAAGAAGCAGGCATCCTGCTAATTTCTTGTCTATATTTCGCGTAACGTTCAATTCTAGTTTCCATACCCCTATATTTTAGGCTTTTTTATTATCAATAATAAAGAGTCTAGGCAAAATAAAAGCAAAGATGAGCAATTCACCTTTGCTTTTTTGGTTTTAAATTAGTTAGCAGCACCGATTAAATGCTTAAATAATAAGCACCAGAGAACGTCAAGCCATCCAAAGACAACACCAACAAATGTAACTAGTACAGCTAGAATTAATCTGATTGGGGTTTTCTTATCAAGAAAGGCAGTCCAACGAACTACGACTTCAGTAATCCAGTTAACGAATGGGATTAAAAGAAGCAAGATTTGGACTAAACGTGATTGACTATTAAACCATTTCATATTTGTGTTCCTCCTCGTTTAATATACTACATAGAGAACAAATATGAATAAAAACATTTCAATTTTGTGTCAACAAATAAAAGCATCTTAACCTTTTATTAGTTTATAAATATTGAACAAAAACAATTCTCTTCTTATAATAGCCCTATCCATTGGAGGAAATGAAATGGCCAAAAAATTAAAAGTCGATGACGATATGTGCATCGGTTGCGGACTCTGTGTTGGAAGCCACCCAACCGTCTTCGAATTCAATGATGATGGGAAAGCCACTGTCGTTGCTGATGCTGATGACGCCGAAGCAGAAGATGCAATCGCCAATTGCCCAGTCCAAGCAATCGCTGAAGACTAATTATTAAAATAAAGTTAGCCCGGGAGTTAATCCTGGGTTTTCTTTTTGGGTGTAAAACGCAAGAAGACGTGTAAAGAACGATAAATAATAAATGTCAAAACAATAATAATTGCATCCTTAATCGCATTAAATGGAGCAACGGCCAATAATCCATAACTCCAGCCTACATCATTAATAGCAGGATTGGCATATCTCATTATTTGGAGTAATCCTTCTGGTGTTATTTTTAACATCCACAAGTAGAATGGAATCAATACATAAACATTCAAAACAATTCCACATATTATTTGAATAACTGTTCCTATTCCAAATCCAATAGCAACGCCTTTTAAATTTCTCTTCTTTGAATAAATAAAAGTAGTTAATCCGACATAGATGCTAGACAAGACAAAATCAGCAAATTCTCCAACACATAAAGTGGAAGTCATAGGTAATTTGACAATTGTCTTAATGGCAATGACGGCAATTCCGCTAATTGGACCATAGGCAAACCCACAAATAAAGGCTGGTATTTCATCAAAATGAAGACTTAAAAAAGATGGAATGAAAGGTAATTTAATATTGAAGATCGGAACTGTATATAAAATAGCACTGATTGCACCAAACATGGCAACTCTAGCTATAAATCTAGTAACATTAAATTCTCTTTTAGTATTAAAAGAAAAGTAGA
>DAVZIW010000073.1:0-7611 GCA_052273085.1 Candidatus Alloenteromonas sp. | reverse complement strand
ATTAGAATCCCCCCCTGCAGTATAGTCGATTACCGTTTGGGCGAATTGGGAGATGAACATATTGGCATCGGAGTCATATCCGACTGGGTAGAATTCTTGTCCCTGTAGCCCTTGGGCAGCCATATCAGTTTTTATTTGCTTGGCTATTGCAAACATTTCGTTCCAGGTAGTTGGGACATTATATGTATAGCCTTCGTTAGCCTTTACCCAGGTGGTAAGCGCTTCTAGTTGCTCATCGGTGGCAAGAGGATCGTTAGCGGTATTGGAAAGATTGATATATTCGCTAACCTTATCGAACTTCTTGTCATTTTGTGGGTTGGCACCAGCCATGTATGAAGCATTGTAATACATGATTTCGGTGGACTTATACATTGGCATGGACCAGGTTCCCTCGAATTGGTAGTTCTTTCCTTCTTCCATGAAGCCAGGGACAAAGTCTGCTAATTCATCCTCTTTATATCCATATTCAGGATCATTAATGAAGTTGTCTAGTTTATAAAGAGCGGAATTATTGACATCATTTGTCATATAGGTGGCAAAAGAATCAGGATAGCCCATGGCCAAGGCAGGGATTTCGCCAGCTTTTGTCTTAGTCTTGATAGAATCTGCTAAATCATCATAGCCGCCAGCAAGCTTAACAAGGTCAATCTTGTATTTGCCAGCATATTTTTCGTTGAATTTATTTGCAATTATTTCAAGGTTCTTTGTTTTGGCATGTCCTAAGCAGTGCCAGAACTTGATTGTTAGTTCGCTAGTCGGATCATCGGTTGGCAAAACTTGATCTTCAGCACCGCCAGTATTTGTACGGCAGGAAGTTAGAGCCATAGTCAATAAGGCAGAACCACTTAAGAATAATGTTTTTAATGATACTTTTTTCATAGAAATTTCCTTTCTCACCTATTTATCGAGGTCAGGCGACTAACCCTTTATACCTGCACGGCTAACTCCGCGCATAATATATTTTCTGCAGAAGATGAAGACTAGTAGCAATGGAACAGTAACTACTACAGTCGCAGCCATCTGGATACCATAGTCATCGATATTGGCGGCTGTCGAGAAGGTTTCTCTTAAACCAACAGTGACTAGATACAATTCCTTATGGCCATCAACAATGAGTTTTGGCCAGACATAAGCATTCCAGCTACCCATTAATTTGAGGATGGTAATTGTTGTTAAGGTTGGCATTGCAAGAGGAACCATTACTTTCCAAAGGAATTGCCAGTCTGATTTACCATCAACTTTAGCAGCTAGATAAAGCTCATTAGGAATCTGTTTGAAGTTCTGCCTTAATAAATATATATAGAAGACAGAAATCATAAATGGAAGGATCATGGCAGCATATGCCCCAAGAGCACTAGTGCCACCAGTCATGCCTAATAAAGAAACGGATACATAGTTAGAAACAACCATCATTTCGCCAGGAATCATCATCGTGGCCAATAGAATTGAGAAGATGGCTTCCTTTCCCTTGAATTCAAGTCTAGCAAAGGCAAAGGCGGCAAATATTGTTGTAAACAATGTACCCAGTGTAGAGAAGATACCGACAATAAGGGTGTTCTTCAATATGGTTAGAAAGTCAAGCCTAGCAAAAGCTTGAGCATAGTTATCCCACCTGACTATTTGAGGCCAGAAAGTTGGGATTTCCTTTTTGATTTCCAAGCCACTTTTCAAGGAAGTGATAATCATCCAGTAGAATGGGAAGATCATAAGGACTGCAAAAGCTGCAAGGAAGATATAAATAAGAACCAAACCAATGATGTTGCCGATTTTAGTCATCTTGGCTTTTTGTTTGGCTGATTGACCATCATCTTTAAGGACAAGGGTCAAGCTTGAATATGAATTTTCGTATGCATTGTTTTCCATATTAATAATGTACCCTCTTCTTCGATACCTTGAATTGAATCGCGGTAAAAATCATGATGATGATAAACAAGACAACTGCACCAGAGCAGGCATAGCCTAGCGTTGGCTTAGATTCACCCATACGTTTATAGATGAAATAGACAACAGTAGTCATATTTTCCATACCAGTACTCTTATCGAATTGTCCGCCAGTCTTTGGATCGAATAAACCAATGACTGAATTATATTCCTTAAATGCCCCAATAAATGAAGTAATCATGATATAGAGGATTTGAGGAGATAGTAACGGAACTGTAATTTTAAGAGATGTCTTTAATTTGTTAGATCCATCAATCTTAGCGGCATCATAATATTGCTGGTCGATATTTTGAAGTCCGCCAAGGAAAATCAAAATCTTATATGGCAAGGAATGCCAGACAATATAGAAGCAAATTGCAAAGAAAGCGGACCAGTAATTAACTAATCCCGTACCCGCCGCTGCACTTGGGTTAGGATAGATCCAAGGGAATCCCTGGATGTCAAATATCGCGTTAAATACACCATATTGGGTATCAAATATAACTGCAAATACCATACCAATGGCAATCGCATTAGTCACATAAGGCATGAAGAAGATTGTTTGGAATACTTTCTTGAATACCTTGATTGAATTTAATCCAATTGCAATTATCAAAGACAAGATAATGGAAATCGGAACTGTAACAAATGTCAAAAGCAATGTATTTGGCAAGGCAGTCAACATGAATTCGTTGTAATAAGTTTGATTCTTGCCGAAAGGAGTAAGGATATCGATGTAATTATCGAAGGTAAATCCCTTATTGGTCCCGGTCAAGGAATCATAATTTTTAAGGAAGGAAATAAAGAATGTATTGATGATTGGATAAAAGGTAAATACCGCCATCAAGATGATGACAGGAGCCAAATATAACCAAGCCTTCCAATTATTCTTGCTTTCCATTATTTAGCCTCAGTTAGATAGATACGCTTTTCGCTTTCCCCGTCAAAGACAAATATCTTGCTTGGACGGATGCCGACTTTATTATCTCCTAAAGGTACATTGATTTCCGAATCGATGATACCTTTTATTGATTCGCCTAGGAAATGGGGGTTAGAAGCAACAATCGACATATCTCTGCCCATTGTTTGGATGGCTTCGACATTTAAAGTCAAAACCTTCTTGGCTTCTTTGACTTCATCAAGGATAAATCCTTCTGGACGAATACCGACATATACTTTCTTATCGCCTTCGGACTTGAACACTTTGTCGGTTAGGATCTTTTCTTCTCCGATATATAAGGAACCGCCCTTAAGTTCGCCTTCAAAGACATTGATTGGAGGGGTTCCTAGGAATTTAGCAACAAAGAGGCAATTAGGATTCCTATAGACTTCCTGCGGAGCATCTTCTTGCATCTTGACGCCATCTTTCATGACGACAATCTTATCTGAAATCGACATGGCTTCTTCTTGGTCGTGGGTGACAAATACAGTAGTAATGCCAGTTTCTCTTTGGATACGTCTAATTTCTTCTCTAGTCTGGATACGAAGTCTAGCATCGAGGTTAGAAAGAGGCTCGTCTAATAAAAGTACCTTTGGCTTTCTTACTAATGCCCTAGCAATGGCAACACGTTGTTGTTGACCACCACTTAATTCGGCTGGCTTTCTTTCTAGATATTGAGATATTTGGACTAATCTAGCAGTCTCTTGGACCAAGGCATCGATTTCATCCTTAGTTAACCTACGCTTTTCTTCAATAGGCAACCCGTTTTCTAAAACTTCGTAATCATCATTAAGAGTCAAACCCTTATCGAGATATTTTTGGGTTTGCTTCTCAATAGAGGCATTTAAATCAGCTAAGGCAGTTAATTTAGCTTGCTCCAACTCTTCTCCATTAAGCTTAAAGAAGCCATAATGGAAGATCTTCTCTGCAATAGAAGTAACTACATGGTATTTAGCAACCATTCCCCTAGCAAAGGCGGATTTAGAAATCTTGCCATCATAAATAGATTCTTCGGCAATCTTGTTAATTTCATCAAGATGGTCTTCGATTAATTCTGCAATCTTTTTGTAAGCAAGAATCTTAGTTGCCTTTTTAGTGGCAATGACATTTAGATTAGTCAAAGGGAATTTGACGTTATCATAAACAGTCATGTGTGGGTAAAGGGCGTAGTTTTGGAAGACCAAACCGATGCCGCGCTTTTCAGCAGCGAGGTGGGTCACATCTTCGTCCCCGAACCATATTTCTCCTTCGGTAGGAGCTTTTAACCCTGCAATCATGTAGAGGGTTGTAGATTTTCCACATCCAGAAGGTCCAAGCAAACCTAAAAGGGTGCCATCTTCAACTAGGATGTTAAGATCATTTACGGCTGTGGTGTCCGGGATATTCTTCTTGATGTTTCCCGGGAACGTCTTAGTCAAGTGATTAATTTTGATTTCCATAACGTTATATTGTTGCCTAAATTATATAAGTAGGCAAGAACTTTAGCAATTAAAGGAAAATTAATAAATTAATATGTTTATTAATTAAGGGGTTAAAAAAGCCTGCTGAATTTGTGATAAACGATATAACGCCCCTAATAAATTAATTAATAAATGCAATTTAAAAACTACCTAAACTACCTCTTACGGTTATCAATGTTGAAGTCTTTATTTTCAAGCGAGGCTAGTTTAGAGGCTTCCTTGCTATGGGTATAATCATAAAGATCGATATAGACATCATTTTTAGAGACATCAACTTTATATTGGTTCAATACATAATCAGTAAGGGACTGTTTCCTTTTTGATGTTAGTAACATTGTAAAAGATATAGCCCAACTAATTAAAAACGAGGCAAAGCCAAATATGATGAACACAAAATATTCAAAGAAGAACCTACCTACATAAGGACCACTCCTTAAAGAAAGGCCGTCTTTCCCAACTAAAGCAATCTTAAATACATACATGCCTAAGCTCTTTTTCCCTTTTCTAAATATAGTTAAGGGGAAAACTAGAAAGAAAATCGTATAAGAAAGAGTTAATGATGCTAGGGCTTCGATTATTCCAGTTAGGAAGAAGAATTTATTCGTCTCTAGATATCCGGGATATTGATAGAATTGCTTAAGGCAATAATTATTTACTTCTTCTTTATAGAAAGAAAGAATGTCGCTAGGATCGCATAATGGGTTCTCTTTTATTTCCCCGTCTTCTTCGATAAATAAGGGGGTTGAACTATTGCTAGCCTTATTTCTTCTAGAGTTATACCCAATATTAGGATCAACATCTATATAGAAATCCTTGTTTTCGTAAAAAGCAGAAATACGCGAGGACATGTATTCATTTTTTTCTCTATTTGATATGGTCAAGGTATCTACATATTCGCTAATTAATATATGGTCATCGCTAAATAATTTTGATTTATCTTGGATTTCTTCTCTTTTAGATGCAACTTCAACGTAAAATGGAGCTTTTGTAACTATTGAATTAGATGTAACAAAAATAATCAAGGCAAGGAAAATAGTAACGAAAGCATCAATAAGTAATGCCAATCCCCTCTTGCCGACTTTTGAAGGGCTATAAACTATCTCTAGACTCTTTTGTTCCATTTTCTATTTCCTTGTCTGAAAGAGGTAAGTTAGGTTCCATCATATTGAGGTCTTTTATTTCTATAGATGCTAATTTTTCCCCTAATCCCCTATTAGAAGAAGAAACCATCATAAAAATAAAGGAAGCAATGGTAAATATAAATGACATTAGGCAAATATAGAATAAAGATGCAAATCCAAATAATTCCATGAAGGCCAACTCGCCATATCCAATAAAATATAAAGCAAGGAAAGAGGGGGCTAAATAGGAGAATAAATTATATGATGCCCTTAATAAAATCTCTTTAACTCCAACTTCTCCCCCATCATCCTTAGAATATCCCATCTTAAGCATATAGGCAGATACCCCTCTTTTATTCTTGCTAACAAGGGGAACAGTGACTTGAAGGATGATAAAAGAAAGTAGATAAGAAAGGCAAAGCCCGACTGTCAAAGAAGATACATAGACATGGTAATCTTCCATAAATGAGGCGGTTATCTGCATATACGGGGTATATTTAGTTTCTATTTCTTCAATAAAAACTGATCTAGCCCTTAAAAAGGCATTCCCATAATAATTATAGGTAGGCTTATCGTCATCATGGCCATATATTAAATAATCATTAAGTATCTTCGCCTCGGCTTTACTTATCTGGCTATATTTAGAAATAGAATTATCGACTTGGACAAATCTATTCTCTTCTTCATAGACATAGGCTAATTTATATAGGAATTCATCCTTTTTAGAAGAATAATCAACATCGTCATAAATATAATTATCGATAGGAGAATGACTAGGCTTAAATACATAGAAATAATAACCAACGGGGTCATTATCTATATTAAATAAGGTGGATTCTTTATCTATTTCTTTTTCGATTACATTGCCTTTCCCATCCTGCGAATTCTCTCTAAAAGGCAAACCGTTTACATATAAACTAGTCTTGGTCAAAGTCTCTATATAACTTTTAACCATGATTGAAGGATCATCTAAAGTAGAAGTTTCTTCACTTGATTTGCTAGCTAATTTAGTAGATAAGACAATTTCATTTAGCTTTGCTTGCTTGTCCGCTAAAGCAACATTTGCATCTTTTACGTAACTAGTAGAAAAAGATAAAGGATAACCAGCTGCAACAAAGATAATGAAAGTCAAAATAAAAGTAAGGGAAAATTCAGCAAATCCTAATAGGAATGCCTTGCTTTTCTTTGCCCTTACATAAGGAAAATAAGGGGATAATCTTTTTTCTTTATTTGTTTTCGAATTCATCAAATGAAACAATCTCTTTCGCTTCTTTTCTTGCTTTGCCAATTGTTGAAGAATCTAATACTTCAAAACTTGGATTATCGTTTTCTATTTTCTTGCTAGGCTTATTAAAATAATCGACCCCTGTCTTTTCTACTTCTTTTTTAGCTATTACAACCTCTTCTGCATCTAAGCTAGATACAGGATAAATCGTAGATTTCTTTATATCGAAAGAAGCAGTCCTAGAAATAAGGTCATGGATAGATCTATGCGACCTAGAAAGCATTAATACGATGAAATCTCCTACTAATAAGGTTAGGAATATCGTAATAGAGAAAGTTAGATTTACTGGCAAGGCTAAAACATACCAAGTTAGTAATTCGAATAAATACCTAACCATTATTTGCCATTTAGCGGCATCTACCCCTTCTTTTGAGGCAACTCCTGTCTTTAATAATAGTTTTCCGATTGTCCTGCCTTTAGGAACGCATAAAGGAATGATAAATAAGAATATAGCAGGTCCAATTAAGGCAACTGGAAGCCACATCATATATGAAGCATTTGAATATTCTTTTTGTAATTTAATCGCATATGGCTGCTTAGAAAAATGACGTACGGCATCAACATATATTCCGGTGACATTTTGTCCTTCTTGCTTGAAATAATATTGGTTTAATTTAGTCGCAGTCTCGGTTTTATCTGCTTCTTTCTCGCTAGCTAAAGCATCGATATAGCTTTGTTTCAAGCTTGGTTTTACCTTGAAATCAGTAGATGCATCAATTGGATTATAAAAAGAATCTTCTTTAGGCTCACCTAATCCATAGATATTTCTATATACCCATTCCCCTACTTCAGCTGGATTAGATTTATCGCCTTCGAATTTATCTTCATCAAAGAAAGTCGCGTTGCTGTTGCTTGGAAGGAAAACCGTATAATATTTCCAGACTA
>DAVZIW010000072.1:0-7666 GCA_052273085.1 Candidatus Alloenteromonas sp. | reverse complement strand
CGGCACTAAAAATAGGAGGCTATGATAATGAAAAGATTTTTAGTATCAATTTTGGTTCCTGCCGCGGCCGCTATTGCTGTTGTAGGTTCGGGTTTCTCTGTATGGTATTTCGGAGATAAAGAAGTCAAAACCAATTCTAGTGCTTCTTTAAATGTAAAGAACTTGCTTCACATTGGAACATTCCAAGAAATGTCCGGTTCATTTAAACTTACTCTCGATCAAACTGAAGCCGGTAGAGAAAAAGCATTAGAACTTAAAACTGGTGATGCTTTAAAGGATTTGGAAACGACTGGCATTACATTAACAAATAATGATACCACAAAGCAATCCAAAATTGTTTATGAATCTCCAAAGCAAGCAAAGACACTTGACTCAGGAACATTTGGTGGTACAGATGTCAAAGTTGTGATTACAACCACATTCACAATTAATGAAAAATTAGCAAAATGGGTTAAAGTTAGCAGTGTCAAAGGTGAAACGCTTAGTAAAGATGAAAATGTTTACACATACACTTGGAAAGGTGCACAAACTACTTTAAATTTAGTTGGCGATGTCACATTTGCATATGCCGATTACAACGACCACTATAAATCTATCTCCAGTTCAATCAATGGTACTGCAAGAGGCACTCTTGGCTGCGAACCATTAAATGCCGCTGAATACGACGTTATGTATCAAGAAATCAATGGCATTACTGATGCCATCACCATCAGCACCGTCGCAACGCTCGTTAAATAATCACAAATAGGAACCATTTTTATACTCAATATATAAATATATAAAGGAAAGGAGGGGCACTATGGTTAATGATAATGTAACTAGAGGTATATACATCGTATGTCTTGTAGTCATCGTTTGCTTTGCCATAGCCTTCCTTTCTTTGTCCTATTTGTATTTCAAATCCAAAAAGTTGCTTTATTTAAATGGATTCGAGGATGTCTCTATTAATAAAGAAATAAGTAAAGACATGCCTACTTTAAAGAAAAAGGCTAAGAACGATGATGTCGTTACTTATTTTGAAAAAAGAGGGAAATCTGCTAAGACAACTTTTTCGATTTGGAATATATTCCTTTTTGTAATCTGTGGATTGTCTGTCGGGATTGTCGGGGTATCTTTATATTCCCACTTCACCGATAACCAAGTATTCATTGGCAATACAGCCATGTTGGTAATCCAGACCGGATCAATGGAAACTATCCATCCAAAGAATACCTATTTAAAAGACAATGATCTTTTATCTGACTCCAATAGAATCGAACACTATGCATTCATCACCATTGAGAAAGTATCCCCAGAAGAGATGAATATCTATGACATCTATGCTTTTAAGATGTTTGATGTTGACCAAAACAAAGAAATAACAGTTGTGCATAGATTAATTGATGTCAAAACCAAAGAAGGAAAGAAACTATATACCTTCAAAGGTGATGCCAATGCGGAGTCTGCCTTATTTGAAACCGAGGTTGGATTTGAAAAGCTAGTTGGCAAATTCACCGGTTATCAAAATGTATTCCTTGGATATTTCTTTATTTATCTAAGATCTTCAATTGGGATGATTACCCTAGTAGTGGCATTCTTATTACTCCTTATATATTCACTTCTATATTCAAAACTCGTAAACGTACATGATAATAGATATCTATATCTTCTTGGGTTAGCAAATCCACGTATGGAAGATATGCCTGTATACTTTGTGCCTAAGAAAGCTGATTCTTCTCTTGAATTTAATAAGATTAACGACAATGAATATGCTTATACTGGCCTTATTAGGCAAGGCACCATCCAAATAGAAGGGTTAGATGATATCGATATATATGATGGCAATTACGAATTGGTGTTGTCATCACCATCTAGGAATTTATTTGATATCGTTTCATATAAAGAAGAATATGAATTCAATAAGCAGATGTGTTACTTAATGGACAAGGACTCTGATATTGAATTCATATCAGATAAAGAAGAAGTTTATGATCTTCTTATCAAGATAGAAGAACCATATAACAAATCTAGCAAGAAGATGCTGTTCCTATATTCTTCCATCCATAGAGGTGATGACAATGATTAGGGTTAAAAGGTTACTAGCTATATTAATCCCAGTTGTTGCCTCTTTTACTATCATCGGGACTGGGTTCTCTGCTTTCTATTATGGTAATGGATTAAATAGAAAAGATGCCGATGTATCTGCAAATGTCCAAAAGAAGGTACCATCTTCATTTGGTAGTTTCACTTCTATAAAATTTGTTTTGGAAGGAGAAATAGTTGATTCTCCCTCCTACTTAATTTGGCAAAACGAAGTCGAAGGTGTAGAAGCTATCAATTTGACTTATACATTTGATACAACCAAAGAAAAAGAAGGTGACTTTGCATTTAGAGATTTTACCTATCAAATCCATTATAAGCTAAGTATTAATGAAACCTTAAAAGATGGAGATAATCCTTATTTCCAATTCGATGATCCAATAGATACTGAAGGATTAGTTTGCGAAAGTGTAATCTTAGATAATTCGGCTACCCGCCAACCTATTGTTTATGATTATCCTGAAACTACAAAAGAAATAAAGGCTTCTATTCCATTAGCAATCGTATATAGACCAGGTATGGTTCCTTCAACTCATGAAGACTATAACAAATTAGCCAACATGGTTCATGCTTTAGAAAATGCAAATATCCCATTCATAACATATGAATTCTCGTTAGTGCCGACACTTAAAGGAGGGATTAAATAATGAAAAAAAGATTCTTATTGCCATTATTGCTATTTTTCCTTCCTGCCACGATTATCAGTGCAGCTTATGCGGGCTTTGTTTATTCAAATAAAGTAGATACGGATAGTCAAACTAATCTAGGCAAGATTGATGATATAAAGCCTAATTTTAAGCTTGACGAGAACAACTATACGATTTATTTCTTCCCATCCGCTCAAGCAGCTAGAATTAATTTTAAATCTCCTTATGATTTGTCTTCTATTCAACAAAAAATATTAGATGAAAATCCTTACATAGAAGACAAAAAAAACAAGGATCCAGCAGATAATAATGGTGCCGCATGGGGGTTTTGGCATGATAAGACCCGCAATGAGCAATTTTTCCCAAAGGTCATAAATACTGTTGGGGGGCCATCTATTTCTTTGGAACAATTTGAAAGCATTGGCGAACCATCTACAAAAGGATTCGACAAGAAAAAGAATTTATCTGGTAATTATGCAAATGAATTTAATGTTGATTTCAGTGGTTGGACGGCAGTTAAGTCCTGTTCCATTAACGGTTACGCCAGCCAAGGAGAATATGGTTATATTTCGGCCTTCGATGATTTAACCAAGTTGGATAGCAAATCCGATGATGGAACAAAAACAGGCGATAAAATATTATTTGTTTATCCAGTTTTCACGAGTGGCAAAGAGTATGATAATCCTAATAATGCCGTCCGACTTGTTGAGAATTCTAACGCAGATTCTACTACTGTCCGTTATTTGTCAAGAAAAGATAATGATCTCGATTCTGCCCATTTTTATTATAACAATTTGATAATTAAGAATAATGACAAGTGGTCATTATCATTCGCTGGGAAAAGCAATCTTCCCGGTTGGTATAGTCAATGGGGTAATTATCGTAACAACGCAAATTATTTTCTTTATAAAAAAGATACTAAAGAATCAGTTATCAATTCTCCAGGTATTTATAATATTCATGTATATCTTCAAAGAAATTCCTCGGGAACCTTCGATAAAGGCATTGCGAACAGTTCGACTTTTAATACTGAAGTCAGTTCAGAATTGATTCCTTTGATTTATGAAGATGATTTGAGTAATCCAAAATCATTTTATGTTCCTATGCGTGAAACAGGCACTCTTCGAAGGTATTTTTGGATGTTCGTGAAAGTTGAGAAAGTATATGAATTTAGACTTGCCGGAACCGAAGGCAGGGGTTTTACTTTTGGCACGGCCGGGCAATTATATGTTTCCCATTTTAGCAGTAGCAATGATACTAGTTTACCCGGTCTTTGGAAGATGTACTACCTTGACAATGTATTCATGGAAAAAGGCAAAAACAATTTATTCACCGAATATACAAATCCTTCAGATATCACTAAAAAATATAAAATCAGAAATACTGTATTCTCTTTCTTACCTTCCGATGAGAACTTATCAACTATTGATGGAATTCAACCGATGACACAGGCTGAACTTGAGTATGTTAACACGAATGAGCCTGATGAAAATGTCAAAGGCAACTATAAAGGTGTCTCTACAGAAACTGAGTCTACGTTTAAAAAAATTAAGAAAGAAGGGGTTCCACCTGAAAGCTCTTATTATTCGGAGTATATACAAAATCCAGAAAATCTACCTAATTTCGCTCCAGGTAGGGACTATCTCGATTATTTCTTTGCTTCTGAGTTTAAGTATTCAGGCTTCTGTAAAGTATTAATCAAGGTAGATTTTGCAACTTCAGGAGACAATAAAGGGAAACCTATATCTATTCGAGTTGCAGTAGCCCCTTATCATACAAATGTCCATAAAGTCTATGTTTATCCAGACGAAACTGACTTAGTAACATTTAGGGATCCTGAAACTAATTTAATTGATCCTGAAAACAATACAACCTTGAAAGCCATTGAACTTACTTCGTTTGAAATGAATGCAAGTGAAGATTATGTATTAAATGATCAAGAAATAACTTTGAGAGATGGCTCGAAGAAAATGCTATCTGCATATTTGGCTGACTATGATGTTATTGACCATTTAACCAATAAAGCAATTAAGATTGGAAAAAGTTATAAACGTCATATGGCCTGTTGGCAGAGAACTAGAACAAAGAATTAGCAATATATTACTCCTTATAACTAGGACAGATTAATTTCTGCCCTTTTTATATCTTTAACAACATAAATATATAAGCAAGTATTAATGAAATCTAAAATAATTGATAATTAAGCACTTATAAATGCAGTGGTTATCAAACTTTGTATTCATCTAATTTAATTACTGTATTTATTCATTTGGTTTAAAGTTATTTATATCTAGTATTTAATACAAGATGTATTGACTTTCTTTACTAGATGATTAATATAGTAAGTATGAAAGCTACTAAATTTCCATTACCACAATATACATTAGCCCAGGATTTGTGGAATTCAATCTCTCATGGGGCTGGAGCAGTATTTATTGCTATAGGAGGGGGATTCCTTATCCAAAAGGCTACCCTAACTGGATATTGGTTAAATATATTATCTGTATCTATATATGTACTTGGAGTATTCCTGATGTTTACTATTTCTTGTATATATCATGGACTAGCCAAAAATAAAGGTAAGCAAGTACTTAGGGTAATTGATCACGATACAGTCTATGGGGCTATTATGGCAACTTATGTCCCTTATTGCCTTATCTCATTATCAAAAGTACCTAATACATCATTCCCGTGGGGATATGTAATATTAGGTATTGTCTGGGCTGGATGTATAACTGGAATTAGTTTAAATTCAGTCAATATGAAGAAATTCAATATATTGAGTATTTCTTTATATGTAATATTAGGTTCTACTATATGTTTAGCCTTTTATCCTTTAGCATTGACTCTTCCCATGGAAGGATTATTGCTTCTAGTATTTGGAGGAGTCTCATTTTGGATTGGAGCAATTTTATATGGACTTGGGGGAAAGAAAAACCTCTGGTTCCATGTAGTATTCCATTTCTTTGTCCTGATTGGGGCAATATTGATGTTCTTCTCGATTTATTTCTATGTCCTTTAATCTTTGATAATCAATTCGATTGGACAATGATCAGATCCATTAATATCATTTAGAATCAAACTATCTTTAACATTATCTATAAATCTAGACGACACGAGGAAATAATCTATTCTCCATCCAGCATTCCTAGCCCTAGAATTAAATCTATATGACCACCAGGAATATTTGACTGTATCTGGATAAATATATCTAAAAGTATCAATAAATCCTAAATCAAGCAAAGAAGAGAAAGCATTCCTTTCTTCTAAGGTATAACCTGCATTATGCTCATTTGATTTAGGGTTTTTAATATCGATTGGATTATGGGCAACATTAAGGTCGCCACAATATATAACAGGTTTTATTTTATCTAATTTAGATAGATAAAACGCCATCTTCTTTTCAAATTCAAGTCTAAAATCTAGCCTAACTAGATTCTCTCCTGAATTAGGAACATAGGCTCCAACTAGATAGAAATAGGGGTATTCTAAAGTAATGATTCTACCTTCTTCATCATATTCATTATTTTCTAATCCAAAATGAATTGATATAGGTTCTTTTTTAACTAGAAAAGCAACTCCAGAATACCCTTTTCTAATTTTAGATACAGTAAAAATAGATTTATAAGAAGTGGATTCAAAATTAGAATTTAATGGATAGCTTAATTCAGATAATTTAGTTTCCTGGAGGAAAACTATATCGGCATCTAAATTATTTAATGTATCTATTAATCCCTTTTTTAAAATGGCTCGAAGCCCATTGATATTAAAAGAGACTATTTTCATTTCATTAAGCCTTTTAGGAAAGCTTTGTCTTCACTTGTTAAGGAATTATCTAAGAATGCTATAACCATTATTCTTCTACCAATTCTAGTATAGAAATAATATGCCCCTTTATATTCTTCTACCTTTTTTAGCATTTCATATTTGATTCTAATTAGAGGGACTACCATTTGGTTAGTCTGAAAATCAAGTCTATCAGAATAGAATTCAAGCCTATTTTCTTCTTTCTTGCTATTTTTATAGAAGATAATAGGGATTAGAAAAGTACTCGCGAGGAATAATAATATTAATAAAGAACCTGCAATTATTATCATTATAGGCATCATAAACAAATCAGGATTATTTAATCCTATTGCTAATATTGTTCCAATAAAGACGAATATTAATCCTGATATTAAGACAAACATATTGAATATCTTATTAGTTATACCCAATAGATGGACATAATGGATGTATCTAAGATTATTCTTACCTTCAATAACTAATATAGGTTCTTTTTTAATTTCGTTCATAGGCAATGTTTTTGACTCCTTTATATAACGGGATTAATAATATCCCTATAATTATACTACTAAGTAATCCTACCCCAATTCTAGAAAGAAGTTCAATAATTATAAAGGTGTAGGGATAACCAATAATAAGTGCATCTAGATATAAAGCTAATGTATTTACTAAAGTAGTTAATAAGGCTCCAACTAATAAAGTAATGAAATAGATTACCTTATTATCCATTAGATCCTTGTCTTTTCTTTTGTATAAATAACTAATTAATCCAATGAATAATCCTCTTATAGCAGGGGCAATAATCCAAATAGGAGTAGTTAATGTAATCCCGAATTTGATGAATTGATTTAATAATTCCCCGAGTATTGAGACGATTAATCCATCGACTGGCCCGTATAGAAGTGCAGTCAATATGGTGGCAAGGGGACCTAATCCAATCTTTATGTTTCCGATGCTAAAAGATAAGTAAGTCAAAACGACATAGACTCCTATTAGCATGCCATCGCTAACTATGCGCTTAATGATTTTATTTCCCATAAGTATTCCTTACTGGGAGGCTAATTGTTAAGCGGCTGCGATTAGACACCGCGACTATTGTCTTCGTTTAATGGCGACCTCCCATCCATTAACACTTGACGCGTCTAATCAACTCT
>DAVZIW010000071.1:0-7674 GCA_052273085.1 Candidatus Alloenteromonas sp. | reverse complement strand
GTCTCCATATCCATATAGGTTATGTTTAGTGAAATAATATGAATTGGCGAGGAAATAGAAATTGACATTATTTAATTTATAGTAATAGATATCGGTTTGTTGGTTTCTCCAACTCATCCTTGTATAGAAAGATGCGATTTGCTTGAATTTATAATCCTTATTCGCGGTCAATTCATAAAAGGGGAGGAAAACCGAAACATCTTCTTTAGAAGAGAGTTCCTTTGATAAAGAATAGACAACATCACCCAATCCACCAGTTTTGGAAAAGGGATTTGATTCGCTTGAGACAAATGCAATTTTCATATAATAGATCCTTGGGCTACATAATGTGGCTCGTTTTTATCACCAGAGACAATATGGGAACGGGTGATAATAGAATATTTATCGATAAGGGCATTTTCAATGTGGGCCTTATCTCCAATCATAGTTGAAGAGAAGACAATAGAATCCTTAACAACGGCACCTTTAGCAACTTTTACATTACGTGCAATGATGGAATTAATAACAGTTCCCTCGATTAAGCTACCATTAGAAATAAAGGAATTAGATACTTTTGCGTCCTTACCATATAAGGCTGGAGGTGTATCGTGGGTCAAGGTATAAATTGGCCAATCTTTCTTGAATAATTGTTTAGATACATCTTTAGAGAATAATTCAAAAGAGTAATCCATGTAATGCTTAAATGAATCAATGCATCTAGCATATCCATCATACATATAGACATGGGCCTTGAATCCATCTTCTCTAGTAACGATATAGATAAGAGTCTTTAAATCCAAAGTAAGATTACGTCTAGCATAACGATGGATCATATCCGCTAGAACAGTTCTATTGATGACATACATTTCCATCGAGACAACAGCCTCTCCGGTGATGCCGACATTTTCAATAGCTTCCTGCACATAGCCATTCTTATCGACTGAGAGTACTTTTGAAGTCAAGAATTCATCTTCGGCATTTTTGACTTTAGTAGCAACAACAGTAATCTTTTCTTTTCTTTGGATGTGTTCTTTTATTATCGGTCTTAAATCAATATTAGTAATAACATGGGACGAAACAACAACGATATAGGAAGCACTTGAATCATATAAGACCCAATCATTTTCCTTGATGTTATTAATATCAGTATTTGAGGAAGGATAAAGGTGTCCTGGCTCGTTATACATGATGATTTGTTGACCAATTTTAGTATTAGTAGTCCAAGCATCCATGCTGCCTAAATGCTTAAGGATGGATCTTTGGTGGTCTTTTACTAATATTCCCATCGTGGAAATGCCTGAATTAGTAATATTAGACATTGCAAAGTCGCAGCAAGCATATCTACCTAAGAAGGAAGTTGATCCTAATGGACGGGAATCAGTTAACTGAGGAATCTCTGGGGAAGAGTGAAAATTTACAATACCAATTATATCATTCATAAAATTAACCTCTTGCATACAAGGCAATATCCTTGTTTCCGACATTTAACTGTTCGTTTTCTTCTATTTCGCTATTTGGACCAATAATGGCATTTTCAACAACTGCGCCCTTCTTGATGTTAACTCCTTGCATCAAGACAGAATTGACTACCTTAGCGCCTTCTTCGACTTCGACTTGGCTAGAGATGACGCAATGATCGACTTCGCCTAGAATTACGGCCCCCTGGTTGATTAAGCAATCCTTAACAACGGCCTTACTGCCGATATATTGAGGGGTAGCGTGTGTATCTTCTGAATAAATCCTTTGATTAGCTTGGACAGAGAATAGATTAATTGAAGGATCTCCACTTAAAAGAAGGTCCATATTGGCTTGGTGCAAGGAAGAGATAGTTCCTACATCCTTCCAATAACCTTTGAAAGTATAGGCAACAAGCTTCTTTCCCTTTTCTAGCATGGTTGGAATGATATTCTTGCCAAAGTCATGATCGCTATTTTCGTTTTTAGCATCTTCGACTAACATGCTTCTAAGTATCTTGTAATTAAAGATATAGATACCCATGGAAGCAAGATTTGACTTAGGTACTTTTGGTTTTTCCTTGAAGGCAGTTATATTGTTTTCATTATCGGTTTCAAGAATTCCAAATCTAGAGGCTTCTTCAATAGGTACTTCGATAACTGAAATCGTGCAGTCAGCCTTCTTTTCTTCATGGAGTTTAAGCATTTCATCATAGGTAGTCGAATAGATATGATCTCCAGAAAGAATCAAGACATATTCAGGGTCAATCGAATCAAGCCAATCTATATTTTGATAGATAGCATCGGCAGTTCCTTTATACCAGGAAGAGCCTTCTTCAGTTTGCTTTGGAGTTAAGACGGCTGTAAGGGAATTTACCCCGTTTAAACCCCAGTTTTTACCATTCCCGATGTAGGAATTAAGATCGCT
Organism: Candidatus Alloenteromonas sp.; assembly: GCA_052273085.1. Taxonomy (GTDB): domain Bacteria; phylum Bacillota_I; class Bacilli_A; order RFN20; family CAG-826; genus Alloenteromonas. Next base: position 5,313 of record DAVZIW010000071.1, on the reverse strand, counting down.
AGATTCATATTGAGTCAAAACCCCAACATGATTGATGCTGGAATTCGCGCAATTTGAAAGAGGAAAGTCGATAATGCGGTATTTGGCGCCATAGGAAACAGCAGGCTTAGCAGTTTTTCTTGTCAAAGCTTTTAACCTAGTTCCTTTGCCACCAGCTAAAATCATAGCAGCAATTTTTATGCCCATAGGAACTCCTTATTAATACAAGTTCATTATATGAAAAATGTTAGAAAAAGGCACTAAAAATCTAAACAAATTTAACTTTATTTACCCTTCCAATAAGAAAGAATAGTTTAAGACATCCAAAGTAGAGTTTTTCAAATGGAACTATTAATTTAATTAAGTGTATTATCGACTTTTATTTCCGTAATTAATTTTTAGGTTTTAGTTTAATTTTTGGAATTCTATGACCTATATCCTAAAAATGAGCAACAATAGAGGCGATATTTCACTTTATTAGTAAATAAAGTTTGCACTTACCCCTGGCCTGTGCTATATTTCCATACGCGTAACCCGCAAAGAGGTATTTACTATGTCTAGAGTTTGCCCAGTAACAGGAAAAGGCCCAGTCAGCGGAAATGCTCGTAGTCACTCACTAAGAGCCACCCGTCGTCGTTGGAATGTCAATTTACAAAAATACAAAGTCAACGTTGACGGAAAGATGGTCGAAGTCAGAATGTCTGCTAGAGCTTATCGTACCTTAAACAAGACTATCAAGGCCCAAGAAAAAGCAGCCAAATAATTCGATTATTTGCTAGAAGTTAAAGGGACGTGAAAACACGTCTTTTTTTCTTTACCTATTTAGGCGACTTCAATACTAAATATCAATAATCCTATTATATATATTAATAAGGATAATATATCTAGGAATAAAGTAAGCCATTCAGAGAAGGCTAAAACAAATGGGCGAGGACGGCTAGAAGTAACTACTCCATCGCTACCAACTGAAGATTGAAGTTCAGTCCATTTAGATAATCTTGGATTAACTAGGATTAACCCTTTAATCAAGGCAATAACTAAGCAAACAATAGCCAAAGCCATTGCTAATTTATTCATTGATAAATAGGAATATAGATTAAAGAAAGTTAATCCAATTACAATATCAAGCAAGGCTGATAGGGAAAAGAATACAACCGATAAGATTAGATGGTATTTAAATACATAGGCAGGGATATAATTTAGCCCAACAAAAGAAGCCATCGTAAATAAAGCTATTACCCCAATCACGATTCCTAATGAATTCAAGGAAGAGAAAGTTGGGTTTAAATAGATTAGGAAGAAGCTACTTCCTGCGACTATAATTGCTAATCCAATACAGGCAAATTTATTAATACGGCTATTTTTATCATCAGAGTCACTCATTTCAAATGGGAAGCAAGATAAATAATCATAATTCTTCTTATATCTATTTTTATAAGACAAACATCCTGTAACCATATAAAAGATAAAGAAGCCAAATAGCAATACAAGGAAGGAAGCAAATAAGATTATACCTATCATAATTCAATTAACCCTTTTAACCTTTCTTTATAATCATCATGTCCATATAGATATGACCCTGCAACAAGGACATCAACCCCTTTATCTACACATAGTTTAGCAGTTTCTAGATTTATTCCTCCATCGACTTCGATTAGGTAATCTAGATTGTTTTTCTTCCTATATTCATCAAAGAAAGAAATCTTCTCTAGGGAATTAATCATGAATTTCTGTCCACCCTTCCCTGGTTCAACTGACATTACTAAAACTAAACTAACTAACGGTAAAAATGGAACTACATCTTCCACTCTAGTGTTCGGTTTGAGCGAAATTCCTGGCTTTACATTAAGTGATTTAATTAATTTTATCGCCTTTAAGACATCTTCATTACTAGAAAAAGCCTCGACATGGACTGTAATTATATCTGAACCTGCCTTAGCAAATTCTTTAATTTCTTTAAAAGGAGAGACTACCATCAAATGGGTATCTTTAACTATATCAATATCTTTAATCTTATCTAATAAAGAAGCATCAAAAGTCGTATTAGGGACAAATTTGCCATCCATTACATCTAGATGGATAAATCTAGCCCCGTCAAGAGCCATTTTATTTACTTCTTCATGTATAGAAGAAAAAGAAGCAGAAAGAATTGAAGGAGAAACAATGCTCATTTAAAACCAAATATCCTAGATAGGATACCCTTTCTTTCGGAGAAATTATCTTTATCAGAAATCGCATTTACCAAAGCCTGATGCATCGCCTCGGCTGTAGGATATCTTTCTTCTGGACGTTTCCTGCAAGCCGTAATTATTATCTTGTCGATTTGCTTTGGTATAGTCGGGATTATCTTAGATGGCTCAGGGAAGCGTTTCTTTATTTGCTTAAGGGCAACATCTTCTAAACTAGCCCCGTCGAAAGGAACCTGTCCGGTTAAAGTCTCAAAAAATACTATCCCCATCGAATATATATCATTAGCAATCGAGGCTGGTTCACCAGTCAATACTTCTGGAGCGCAATAATAAATTGTTCCCTGTATTGAATCCCCATTGAATCTAGTTCCGATTGGAGTAGCAATGCCAAAATCGCTAATCTTAATCGTGCCATCTGACATATAAAATAGATTGTCTGGCTTTATATCACGGTGTATTATCCCGTGTTTATGGATGTAGTCAATCGCCGAAGTTAATTGAAGCATGACTTCGCAAGCATCGGAAAGAGGCAATGACAAAGAGAAATTAAGCTTATCACGTAAAGTTTGGCCCTTAACATATTCATTAGCCATATATGGTCTGCCTTCAATTATCCCTCTTCCATATACTTTGACTATATTTGGATGGTTTAGACTGGCAGCAGAGGCTGTTTCGTTATTGAATCTAGCAAGATTTATTGGATCTTTTAGAAGTTCCTCTTTCATGACCTTGATAGAGACAATGCGACGTGAAATAAGGTCATTGGCCTCATAGACGTCTGCCATACCTCCGGTTGCAATACGGGAAACAATTCTATATCTATCGTCAATCTTGTCCCCGATTTTAATCATTATTCAAGGCCTCCCAATAGGCGACTGCTATATTATCGCTACCCCCATTACCATTAGCCTCGTTGATAAAAGAATCGACTTTCTCGCTAGGAGAATCATTTGTAGACATAATAGCCCTAATCTCGATATCAGGGAGATTATTATAAAGACCATCACTACAAAGAAGGATGGATTCGCCATTATACATAGATACTTTCAAATCAAAAGAAGCCGAAGGGAAAACTCCTAAGGCATTCATTAATACATGTCTATCTTCCCTAGAGGCAGTAGCTTCTTTGCTAATCTTTCCAGTCCTATATAGATAATCTACATAAGTCTGGTCTTCGCTTAATAAATTTAATTTGCCGTTATAAAGGCTATAACATCTAGAATCACCAACATTGCCTAGATACATCTTGTCCCCACTTAAAAGCATGGTAACCATGGTCGTACCCATGTCTTTATATCTAGGATTGCTATTAGCCTCTTTAAATACCAAGGCATTCGCACCTTTGATTGCTCTAGCTAGCCACCTTCTATTTAAGAAAGAAGAGAAAGATGTCTTCTTTTCCAAAAAGGCATCGCGAAGATATCCAATAGCTAATTTAGAGGCACAGTCTCCCTTATTTTGGCCACCCATCCCATCGCAAACGGCAAGTAAGACTTCACCAAGGGAATTAGTTAAAACCAGGGCTTGGTCCTCATTAGAGATCCTAACCCTACCAATATCAGTTTTAAAAGCATATACTCCCTTGTAGCGTTTCATCTTATTATCCCCTATTTTTCTCAACCTTGACCCTAAGTTGGCCACAGGCTGCATCAATATCTCCACCGAATTCTTTTCTTATAGTCGCATTAATTCCATTTTGCATCAAGGTAGTGACAAAATTACGGCAAGTAGTCATCTCGCTACGCCTAAAAGGCATTTCCTTGACTTCGTTATATGGAATTAGATTTACATAACACAAAACCTTGTATTTATGGATTAAAGCTGCTAATTCTTTTGCATTTTCCCTAGAATCATTTAAGCCCTTAAGCATGATATATTCTAGAGTTATACGTCTACCGCTAGTCGCATAATATTCTTCTAAGGCCTTGAAAACTGTATCTAGATCATAGGCTTTAGAAATAGGCATGATTTTATTTCTAATTTCATCATTTGGAGCGTGCAAAGATAAAGCCAAATTGGTTTGTATGCCTAATTTGCCATATTCAATTATTCCTTTTGGAAGGCCACAGGTAGAGACAGTTATGTGTCTAGCCCCTATTCCTAATCCAAATGGATTATTAGCAATACGTATGAAATCCATGACGTTATCAAAGTTATCGAAAGGTTCACCTGTACCCATGACATTAATATGGGTTACTGATTCTCCTCTTTCTTCTAATATCTGGTTGATAAGCATTAATTCTCCAACCATTTCATGCGTTTCTAATCCACGTTTCTTCTTTAATAGTCCAGAAGCGCAGAAAGCACAGCCCATCGAACAACCCACTTCACTAGAAACACAAATTGGACAGCCATAATCATAAGGCATCATGACAGCTTCTACTTTTGAGCCATCTTCCATTTCTAGAAGTAGTTTAATAGTCCCATCTTTTGAATCTAGACGGGTATGGATTTTAGGTAAGCTAAGGCAATAATCGCTTTCTAATTTAGCACGAAAAGACTTAGAGATGTCGCTCATTAAGGAAAAATCAAGAACACGTTTCTTATATATCCAAGAATAAACCTGTTTGGCTTTATATTTGCTTTCTCCTAATGCAACAAACTCCTCTACCATTCTATCTAATGTGTAGCCAAGGAGATTCTTTTTCATTTCTATTTACCAAAGCTAACTGATGAAGAAGAAGCTAATGAAGTTTGCTGCAAATTGCTTAGCGGAGTAGAAAGAGTCAATTCATCCTCTTTTCTTTCCATAATCGCATAATAATAGGTGCAGCCGGCTTCCTCGAATGGGAAGTGTTGCTTATCTTTGATTAGTTCAAATTCAGGATGGTTCTTTAAGAAAGATGTAACTGTACCTCTTCCTTCTTTGACTGAAAGAGTGAAGACGCAATATACAAGTTTGCCACCAACTTCGACAAATTTGCTACATCCTTCAAGGGCATCTTTTTCACCTTGCATTATTTCATCCATTCTGTCTCTATCGAATTGGATAAAGAAATCAGGAGAGACGGAAATTGCATCGAAATTAGTTGAATCTGGGCAACAAATAACTAAATCTTGTTGGGAAGAAATTGCAGCATCCATTGATAGAGGATCTTTGGCTTCATATAGGTTTACATTCTTTAAGCCGGATTGCTTTAGTTCC
>DAVZIW010000070.1:0-7697 GCA_052273085.1 Candidatus Alloenteromonas sp. | reverse complement strand
ATTGATGGAATGAATGGCGGAGAAACCACCACTAAACAAATCAAGACGACCAAAAGAGCAATCTCTGCTTCTATTGATGCAGTCACCAATAGCGGATTAGCTACTGGCATTGAGCAGAAGCGTTATGACTGGGCTCTAGATATGCTAGAAGAATTCAAAAATAGCGATAACAAGATTTGGATGACAATAAATCTAGAACCGGCTGGAATTAATGGCAAAATCAAAATTGTCTTAGATAGAACAGTTGTTGATGGAGTTAAACCATCCTTAGCCAAGATTTCTTTTGAAAATATTGAATTTGCTTCCTTTTCTTTAAACGGAGCCTTGGAAGTCGATAGATCAATGTATGATGTCCCAGCTATTGAAGATGCTTCTAAATATCAAGAATTGACCCATTTAGTTGGATTAAGCGAACAACTATCTTCTGTCGTTTCTTCTAAACAAGCCTTATTGAGCTTAAGCGGATCTATTAAAGATGAAAGCAAGAAAGATGTTGTTGGAAATAACTACACGGGTTTCGTATTTGATGGAAAAGTTGCAGTTGATGCTAACGATATGAAAGTTGGAATGGACATCAAAGGAGTTGAACATAATTCTTCTTATCTAAATGACCATTCAATAAAGATGGATGTAAATCCAAATGATGCCGGCAACGGAATTGATTCAGTTAACATCAAATATTCCTCTGCTAATGAATCTACTTCCGAACTTGAAAAACGTACCAATCCAAAATCAACTGAATTAGTCGCAACTTTATCCACTACTTCTATGATGAATTCCTTAAAAGACATCATGGATACATTCAACATCGACCAAACTGATGATGAAAATAAATCAATCGGTGTAAAAGATGATAGATTCAATAGGCTATTCTCTTGTTTCTCTAATGAATCTTCTTCTTCCTTATTAGGCTCTATAACTAATGGTAACTATTTCGATTTATTAGATACCAAAGTCTTAGAAAAAGTTGATTTTGCTTCCGGAAACGGAACTGCCAATGAATTCGTAGTCAATGGCGATTCACTAGGATTAAGTGGCAAGGCTACTATCAAAGTCCAATATGAAACTACTCCAACCGGTGAAAATAATCCTGGATTCAAATCCATGACCATCACTAGTGGAGAATCCACCAAGTTTGAAGTTACTATCGGACTTGAAAAGACTTTCTTAAACGAAACCGATAAAGCTTCTTATTTAGATTATGTTGATATATTAGAAACCGATAAGGTCATCAACTTAAATAACCTAATCGATATGCTCTATTATGGAGTTGCCACTACCATGATTGGAGCAAAAGATAACTACAACACTTCTACTTATTCATTCGGTGCCGATGTTTCCATTGTCTTAGGCAAATATGAATTCACAGCCTTAAGAGTCAATCTAGTCGCTAAGGTTAGAGGTGCTCAAACAATGCTATATGCTACATTAGATAACCTTCCAGTTATCAAGGGAATAAACGCTCCAGAAGGAATGCCATATTTCCGTGATGCCGAATATAGCGGTGCCAGGGACGTTGCTCTTTATTACTATGCCGATGGCTATAATCCAAAAGGATTTGTAACCATGACAAGAAATTCTTCTTATGGTGCTATTAGAAATGTAACCGATTCAGTTACCGTCTCTGGAGATAACTTTTTCTCCAATATGGGTGAATGGATACTTAAATATCTAATCGGCGTTAATGAAACTTTCTTTGAACAAAAAGAAGGAAATAACGATACCACAACCACTACCGAAACTACTTCTAATCCTATAGCTTCAAAAGCCATCCACATTGAAGATGTAATTGGAGGATATGAAGTTAATAACAACACCCATTCATTAAATCTTGATCTAAATGCCTTAACTCACCTCCCATTCTTTGGTGAAACTAGATTAAATGTGACCTGCGCTGATTTAGATGGCAATAACGGCAAAGCTATTTCTAGATTAGCCTTAAGTGCTGGCATTAGCCTTGGAGGAGAATTAAAAGTCTGCTCTATCAAACTTGATGCCAAATTAAATAACATCTCTGATACAGGCGTCTATTCAAATGCTTGGGAATTTGAAGGCAATAAGTTCAAATCCATTTATAGCCCAACTTATGAAGCTAGCAATGGAAAAGAAAATCCATTTGTCTTAACAAAAGAAAATTACTACAAACAATACAATGAAAATGATGGGGTTTTGACTCCTGGTAACTACTACGTTAAAGCCTCTGTCTAATTGAATTTAAAGCAATATGAAGAAATTTAGTCTTAGAAAATTATTAAAGACTAGGGGAGCAATGCCTTTATTGACATTGCTTCCTTTATTATTTTCTTCATGCGCTTATCAAGTCGAAGCCACTAAAAATAATGCTCCAATCCCAACTGAAAAAACAACCTCTACAACTACTTCTAGCGAAGTTAGTTTTGATAAAGAAAAAATCAAAAAAACATTTGAAGAATCTTTATTAGACGGGGTTAGCTTTACTGTCGATAATGGATATTTAAATCTAGGCGGAGATAATAATAAAGTCTATTTCAATAACGCTGAGATTAAAGCCAAGATTGAAGGATTATCGCTTAATGGGTTATCTATTTCTTTAGATTTACCTATCGAATATAGAGGCAAATCTAGAAAAGCTAACATAACAAAAACATCTTCTTATCTTTATCTAGACTTAGAGAATCAAGACAATCCAGCAAGCACTGATTTTAAATACAAAGTAAATCTTGATGAATACGCTGTTAAAGAAGATGGCAAAGATAAAGTCGATACCTCTACAGGAGGTACTTATATCTATAAATATGGAAAGCTTTCCTTTGTTCTAGATGAAGTTTTATCCATATTAGACATAGATAATTCAATCAATCTAGATCAAAGCAACACCAAGTTTGATATAGGGGCAATTATTTCTTCTCTAGACGAACTTGAATATATCGATACTTCTATTTCTCCTACTTATTACAAATGGAATTTACCTTTAGGAGATAAGATTGTCCCGATAGGATTAAGAGGAGATAACGATAATGTTTTCTCTGGACTAGATTTACCTTGCCTAGGAGAAGATGAATACAAGATAAACGATAAAGCCTCCGTTAAATTGAATTGTTCATTAAAAAACGAAGGTATATCAATTGATGCTCCATCTAATGAAGCTGAATATCAAGATTTAGAAGATTCATTAGAACTTATAAAAGATATCGCTTATATCGCGAATAAAAAGAAATTCACCATTAAAAGCGATGAATCAAAGCTTAAGTTAACCCATTACGAAGAAGAAATCCCTGGTACAAGCACTTCCTTCTCTCGCCCTGAAATAAATGAAACTGCCTATGTTTCTTTTAGGGGTGATATTGATTTCTCAAACAATGTATTAAACAACATGTTTGCCAAGGCCATTTTTGAATGTAATGGCAAAGGTCAAGAAATAGCAATTGAGAAAAATAATGATGACCTTTATATCAATTTCAATAATATCTTGCAAGCCAAAACAAATAAGCCAGTTCTAGATAGATTGATAAAAAACATCAAAGATGCTTTCTCAAGCAAAAGCGAAAAGCCAGGTGAAAATTTAGATACATCTAGTAGCGGAATCCTTACTTCATTAAGTGCCATTAGCGACGCCATGGATGCAGTTATTAATTCCCCTATCATGGTTGGGATAAAAGAAAATAGATATGATGATTTCTTAACCTTCATCACTTCCTTAAAATCTAGTCCAAACCAAATCGATATGGAATTAAATCTATCGATGATTTCTGGTACTGAAAATGCCGGAGCCATTTCTTTATCCTTATCTAGGACGTCTACTTCTTTAGCCTTATTAAAAATCGGATTTAATAAAGCTAAATTCGCATCATTTACATTAGAAGGAAATATCTATCTAGATGGATTTGAATTGTCTAGCCTAGAAAATAAGGATAAATTCGTTGAGTTATATCATCTTGAACCAATCGCAGATTCTTTCCTTAATTTCTCTAACACCAATAGAAGCAAGATGAAATTAAAAGGTTATGTATTAGATGAAGGTACTACTTCAGTCTATTCAGAATCCTACGCTTCAACTCACTTAGAAGAAACATATGGGTTAACAGAACAAGGATTTACCTTTGATGCTGACTTTGCCTTTGATTTAAAGCAATCGATGGGGTCAGGAATTTTAAACATTGTTGATAGAAAAGAGAAATTCATTAATGACCATCAATTAAAAATCGATGTCGAAGGAAAGGAAAAAGAAGGCGAAAGTGATTTATCTTCTGCTTTGGATACCAACATCAATTCAATGCTAGTTGAATATAATTCCAAAAATAGAATTGATCCAAAAAGCGACGATGGAAAAGCGACCAATAGAAAAAATCCATCCAATACCACCCCTATAAAAGCAGCGTTCTCCATCCATTCTCTTAATGGATTAATGTCTACCTTATCTTCATTGCTAGGCTCAACAGACCCTAGGTTTGAACGTTTGACTAATCTATTTAACATTGTTTCTAATGTCGGAATTATCAAGTTATTAAGTGATGGTAAATACCTTGAATTGTTAGCTACCTCTGTCTTAAAAGACGAAGGGGGTGCATCAATTAGCGAGACCGAAGCCACCTTTGTTATTAAAAAAGATATCCTTTTGAATACAGAAGATTTAGTGATAAAACTCTTCTTTAATAATAAGCAAGAAACTTTTGATGAAGAAGGAAATGGCAAGATTAATTATGGGACAATAAACGCTATTCAAATCGATTCGACATTTAATTTCTCTAATGGAGATCCAAGCGGAAACAAAAAGGTACATCTAGAGATTTCTTCTATTTCAAGCAATGTCAGCGATGATGAATTACAAAGGAATTTTGCAAGTGAAGGCAAATCTAAATTCACTGATTATTCTTCTATTAAAAACCTTCTAGAATTCATGCTTGACTCAATTACTTTAGGAAGTAATGAAGCCACTAACTACACTTCTACTTATCATCTAAAAGGTACAGCCAGTGTTAAATTTGGTGTAATCGATGCCTTACCAATTAAATTTGATTTCTATATATCCTTAAGAGGTGCTGAGGTCAAAGTTATAGGCGGATTAGAAATGGGTATGCTGGTAGGTTTGAATACCAAAGCTAGCGGAGGCGATAGATTTACCTATTTCTATTACCATGCAAACGGAGAAAATAGCAAAGGCACCGTTTATTATCAAAGATGGGATGATAACAATTGGCCTTGGGACAATATTTTATATGAAGGCAAAATAAGCGGAGAAGTATTTGCTAACAACATGATGGGGTATCTCCTTGGAAATATGCTTGGAATGGGTGACGATATCATGAATAGCGTCACTTCTACTAGCACTGCCGCTGATGCTGCTATACATGCTGAAGATGTATTAAAGAAATATTCTTCTAACATCAATGCTTCTAATCCAGATTCATTAAAGAATCCAACATTCTCTATTGGACTAGATTTAGGAAAATTAGCAAATACCAGCATGGTTGGAAATCTTGAAGCTGATATTAATGGCAAAACATTAAACGATAACAAGAAAACTTTATATTCCGCTTCTGGGAAAATCCCTCTTGTAGGTGGATTATTAAAGGCTACATTCACATTAACCTTAGATAATGTTTCTAGTGGAAACTATGAATCTGTTTGGGATAATAACCATTCAATGAATGTCGTCACCAGTTGGAAAGGCACTTCTGTTAAAAAAGAAAATAAGCCTGTAGTTGATTACTTTAACTACTTTGAAGAAAAAGCAAATGCTGCTACTAGCGATGCTGTTGTTAAGAATTACTAAAGATAAAATTTAATTCAAAAAATTGATTTATAAATTATCCTATTCTACAATTTTGGCATGGATAATCTCGCAACCATTGTTGGAAAAAACCTTGCTAACCTAAGAAAAACAAAGGGTTTAACTCAATCAGAACTCGCTTCTTTAATTCATTATAGCGATAAATCAATATCTAAATGGGAATTGGGCTACGCCCTTCCTAGCGTTGATATATTACTAGATTTTTGCTCTTTCTATGGAGTAACCCTAGATTATTTAGTAAACGAGAAAACCGAGGAAGAAGCTAAAGAAGCCTTGACTCCAAAAGAACAAAAAGGCGATCCAAATAGACCGATAATCATGGGAATGACAGTCATGGTTGCTATCATTATTGCCATGTGTATCTTCTTTTCTAGTTATTTCATACCAATGGGTGAAAGAAAACCAGATTTAGACTGGTCAGTATTCATGTGGACAGTGCCTTGTACATTATTCCTTTTGACCTTAGAAACCCACTTCTTCTATCATTCTGGACTATGGACAACAGTCTTAGCATCCGCTTCAATGTGGAGCCTTATTTTATCTTTTGCGTTCTACTTCCAATTCTTTAAAGAGCCACCTGAATCGATTTGGTATATCTTATTAGTAGGAATCCCCCTCCAAGTAATATTCATACTTGCTAAAAACATTAAGAAGAGAAGCTAAGTGCTTCTTTTTTGATAATTAATAATTATTTGTTATACTTCCATTATGAAACTTGGATTATCTTTATGCGGCGGAGGGGCCTATGGGGCCTATGAGCAAGGAATACACCGCTACTTGCACGAAAATAAATATAAGTTTGATGTAATAACAGGTACATCAATCGGAGCTTTAAACGCTGCCATGATTGCAACATCTAGCTTTGATGTTGCGGAAAATCTTTGGAGAAGTATTACTGTTGAAGATGTCATCAAAGGCGGCTTGGACATTGATGAAACTTTATTAGAGAATTTTTCAATTAAAAGAGATAGCAAGTTCCAAAAACTAGTAAGGGCCTATATTAAAAACGGAGGGGCAGATATTACTCCTTTAATAAAATTAGTAAAAAGGACAATAGGTCCAATGGATTTTAAACATCTTAATACCAAAGTCGGTGTCGTCGTTACTAAATATCCTGGCTTTGCTGAGCAAGATATATTGCTAAATGATTTGCCAAAAGGAAAAGTACCTGATTATTTAATCGCATCAGCAAGTTGCTTCCCTGCCTTCCCAATCTATAACATTGGAAAAAATAGATACGCGGATGGAGGGTGGAAAAATAATTTACCAGTAGATTATTGCTTCTCCCTAGGTGCGGATAAAGTAATCGCAGTCTTACTAGAATCATTCCCAACTGCCCAAAAGCAAGAATACCTATCGTTACCAAACGTAACTTTAATTAGGCCTTCTTCAGTATACGGGAAGATGCTTTCTTTTAAGCATGATGAAATAGTTAAAAACATAGAAACTGGTTACCTAGACGCGACTAAGATTTTAGGTGATTATGAAGGTTATAAATATACATTTACTAGCAATAAATCCCTTAATGTATTAGCGGACAAACATATGTCACTTTTGACTAGATTCGGCGCAAAAGTCGCTTTAAAGAACATAAATTACCTATTTGAAGATATAACTTGGGACATGCCAATAACTGCATTAAATGTCTTCTTGCTTAACTTAGAAAGAGTAATGGATTTATTCGAAATGGATAAATTTAAAGTATATGGAATTGAACAAGCTAGCAAACATCTTTTCGGCAAGATTTCAACTTATGACAATGACGAAGAAGATGAATTTAATAAAGAGAAACTAAATCTAGCTTCCTTGTTCTGGAAACAAAAAGAAGCACCCCTTAAATCAGAATGCTCCGTTTTGGATAAAGTATTTATTGATACTTTTATTAATTAAAGAATTCTAGAGAATATAGATAAACGGCATTCCCTGA